>JASFRN010000041.1:0-21014 GCA_050114915.1 Gemmatimonadales bacterium
TCAGCGGCTCGTACCGCGAGTTGCGGATCGTCCGGACGGCCAGGGAGTCGGCGTCGACGACGCCGGAGGATTGGAGAACACCCACCTCCGTCGGCCGTCCTGCCGTATCCACGTGCACGTCGACGAGGACCGCGCCCGGCGGGCTCATCGACAGTTGCTGGATGGCGACGATGTCGAGCCCGTCCAGGAGCTCGGTGGTCTCGGGCTGCTTCGTGCGTTCCGGGGCCAGCCCGCAACTGGATTCGAAGGCCAGGGGCAAGCGGACCTTCTGGTCCACCTTCTCGCCGCCGGAGCGCGCCGGGTCGAACCGCATGTCCCGAGCCAGGTCGAGGGCGGCGTGATCGAGCGCCGTGCTCCCGGAACGTTGCGACAGCCGGATCTGGGCCGGCTTGCCATTATCCCGCACCATCATCTCTACCACCGATCGACCCGAGACCCCTCTACGTCGCATCTCGAGGGGATACTCCTCCATCATCTTGCGCCGGATCTCGTCCGCGTTCTTGAGGGTGGCGGGCCGGTTCTCCTGGCCCCGGGTGGGGGCGGGCAGGAGAAGGACGAAACACAGAACGACGGCCAGACGCCTCATGATCACGCGGATCGCGAGACGTGGCGCATCTGGCGCGGGTCGAAACACGAAAGCTCCCCGGACGGATACAGTGCGGGCGCGTGCCGGACGGGCCGGCCACGGTATGGCTGTCCAATCTCTCTCTACTTAGGTAATGCCGCCGGGGATCGAAACCTTACAGCGGCTGCCGCGCCTGCTACTTCTCGTCGATCAGCGCCAGGGCCGCATCCAGGTAGGCATCCGTTCCACCGACAACGTCGGCGTACCTCAACTTCGGTCGGACGTCGGGTTGCAGCGACTGAACGCGGATCGGGTGCCGCTGGATCGGTCCGTGGCAATCGGGCTCCGGGCAACCGGTCATGTAGTTGTGGCGCTCCGTGGCGACCCCGACCGCGATCCCGCTGTTCGGGAGGATGACGGGCGAACCCTCGGCCCAGAACTCCAGTTCGTCGCCGACGGGCGCGCCGACGATCGTCACCCGATCGCCGCCGGCCTGTTTCAGATACCCGAGGCTCGCGATGCCGGCCGAAAAGGTGCGTCCCGAGGTGATCGCCACGACGCGTCCCTCCGGGCCCACGATGTCGGGAATCGCCTGCATCAGGTCGCGGGTGTTGTTGAGGTCGCCGCCGAGGTTGAACCTCTGGTCGACGATCACGAAGCGGGGCGAGAGGGCCCGGAGGCGGGCGATCGCCTCGGCGGCTTCGCTACGCATGTCGCCGCCGCCGTCGAAGTAGTGGTTGGCGCGAAACTGAACGTAGACGGCATCGCGCGCGGGCAACTCGACGAGCCGGAACAGCTCGTCGGGTTCCCGCAGGCTCAGCGGATTCCCATCGACCCGGCCGGCCGCCGCGAGCTCGAGCAGCCTGGCATCGGGCAAGAATCGCCAGATGCCCTCCGGCGCCGGCCAGGCCGAGCTCGTCCCGACGTCGATCGTTCGTCCACCGGCCAGCTCGAGACGCACGGAGTCCGGCGAGGCGGCGAGGCCGGCCGCGTGGAGAAGCTCCGGGCTCTCCAGGAACAGGTGCATCGCTTCGTCTCGGCCGGACCGGGTGCGCGCGTAGTACCGCGCCCATGCCGATCGCAGGGCGTCGACGTCGTGTCCTTCGATACGCACGACGCGCGATCCGACGAGGGCTTCGTAGGCCGGGGCCGCGTCCGCGACGTAGAGCCCTTCGTCGGTGAGGAGAAAACGAACAGCCAGGCGGCTGAACGCCAGCGGCCAGCGTCCCAGGTACACGCCCGAGTGACCGTTGTGGGAGAGAGCGGCGATCTCCGCGACGGCGAGCTCGAATTGCGCGTCGGTCAAGCGGTCGGCGTTCTTCTTCAGCTCTGCGAGGCGGCCGCGGGCCTCCCGCATCTCGGCCGCGTCGAAGCTGTTGTCCACCGAGAGGAAGTCACGTTCGAACATGGCCAGGTCTTGGGATCTGTCCGTCTGCGCCGCGTCCGCCTTTCCCGGACTCGAGGCCAGCCCCGCCAAGAGCATGACCAGCCATCCGGCCCATCCTCCGAATCTCCTCATCCTTCCTCCCGTCGTCGTGGGTCGGCGCATCCGTCGCCTGTCAGCTACCATCGAAGCGTACGATTCATGGCACAGACACGTTTCGCCGGTGAAGGGTTGTCCGGCATCCCGAACGGCAGAGTGCGCTCCAGAGATTGAATTGTTGCAGCGGCAGCTATATCCTTCCGAGCCCCCTCAGCGCCGGCATCTCTCAACAGGAGCACACGATGAAGTCGAGAAGTGATTCGCTCCGGCCGCGGCCCTGAACCCGAACGTGCTCAACCGCCGCCTGGCGCTGCACGCCTGGGGAAGCACGGGAGACCAGCACCCACAGCGACGAAATTTTCGCTTCCCCGCAATCCTGGATGAAGGCCGAGGGCGAGAACATGGGGCCGATCGGGGGCGGGGACGAAGGGGACGGCGACTGAGCACGGCGTAGTCCGGTAGGCGGGGCGGCGCTCAGCCGGCGCACGCCGCCCCGCTACCGATCACGCTTCCCCGGACCGGTCGCGACTAGTTGATCGAGTCGCCGCCGCCACTCCCAGAGCCGCACTGCGGATTCACGCCACACGCCAGGATCTCACCCTGGCACCAGATGCACTCCCAACCCTTGGCCATCGCCGCGCTGGACAGGTCGAATACGCTCGCCTTGCTCATGGCCGGCTCGAGCTCCAGGCCACCGGCCTGGCCGGCCGTACTCATCGAGGCGATCTCGCTTCCATAAGCCCCATAGACCAGGGTGACGCTGTCGGCGGAGTTGTCGATGTGGATGAAGGCGAGGTCGTCGACGCCATCGGTCGTCTGGAGGTCCATCGTGACCGGCGTGGAGGACTGACCCGGGGGACCCAGGTTCACCTTCGCCCGCTTTCCACCCGGGACCGGGATCGCTTTGCCGGGGTGCTCGCCGTTGCCGAACTTCTTGCCGTTCACCTCGATGTCCCGGCCGTGACTCACGGTGATGAGGAGTGGCGGAGCCTGCCCTGGGCCTGCTGCCGCGCCCCCGTTGCCGGTACTCTCTCCGCTCCCACTGCACGCGCCCGCCGCGACGACCGCCCCGCATGCCGCGAGGAGCGTGATCACGGAGATCTTCGTCGTCTGCCAGCTCATCGATTACCTCCTGTTGATGGGAACGCTTCCGTGCTTTCCCCCTGCCGATACGCGGAGTAGGCGGCCATGGCTTTCCGCGCCGCTGCCTGGTGTCCGAGTGCGCTCTCCGACCGGGCCCGATACCAGCGCGCCATCGTCCGCAAACCCCAGCCTTCCGTCAGTACGTTGAGATTGAGTGGACAGCTTTCGAGCTTCTGGAACTGGCGCACCGCCACGTCGTGCCGGCCTGCGACTTCCGCCAGCATGCCGGCCAGGAAGTGATCCCGCGGACCGGACATGTCCAGGCTGTCGAGCCGCGCCACCTCCGCCTCCAGCGCCCGATCCACGTTCCGCAGGTCGCCCTCCGAACCAGCGGCCGAATCCGCGGCGAGGAAGCCACGCCACAGCACCGGGACCTGCAGGCCGGCGTCTTCCCAGCCCTCGAACCAGCGGTCGCGGACGTCGGGGGTCATCGCCAGGGCGGGTCCCACGTCCAGGCGCAGCGCCAGCGATCGGAGGTGCGCCGCCTGTGCCGGCGTGTAGGCCGGGGATGACCAGGTGGCGAGCAGGCGCTGGAACGGCTGCCGGAGGGCGGCCCCGGTCACCCCCGCCGCGGCCCGCAGGCGGAGCTCGACGATCGGTTCCGCCACGTCACCCGCCAGAATCGGCGAGCCACCGTCGGGATCGCGGATGCCCCAGGTCCAGGTGGACCAGACCGGTCGCATCAGCGCTACCGCGGTATCGGCTCGTCCGAGAGCGACGAGTACGCTCGCGGCTTCCTCCGGTACGGTACGATCGGTGACGCGCGAGAGCCCTTCGTCCAGCAGGATCCGCGCCGTCTCCACGTCGTCCGTCGCCAGGTGCAGCACGGCGAGCCGAAGCAGATCGGCCGCCGTCGTGTCGCCACGCAGCTCCAGCGAGCGATCGCGCTGGTGGAGGATGTCCGCGGTGATCTGGCGCAGGTCGCCGACGTCGACCTGGCACCCGAGGTTCGACCGCCGCCAGGTCAACCAGTTGGCCAACTCCTCGTGAGGCCGCACCTGGTTCGGGTGGATCTGAGCCCAGGTCTCGAGGAGCCTCCGCGAGCCGTCGGCCACGCTGTCGGCGTTCGCGATGGCGGCCGCCTGCAGCGGTCCGGTGAGGTCGTCAGGCCGTACCCATTCGATCGAGTCTTCGACGACCGGGCAGAACCCCACCTGGTCGGAGGCTTCCGTGGGGACGAAGGGTGGGCGCGGCTCGGAGTCCGGGGGATCGAACCCGGGACACCGGCGATGCCGCGCCGCGTCGACGAGGCTGCGGTCGATGTCGAACAACTGGCCGTATGCGAGCTGCCAGTCGGGTGCGAGGTCGGCCGCCGTCTCGAAGGCGCGTCGCGCGAGGTTCAGGTTCTGGCGCGGTACCGGACCTGCCGCGGTCGCGACGAGCGTCGGATCGCTGAACTCGACCGAGCCGAGAAGGAGCCAGGCTTCCACGTCGGAGGAATCGGCGGCCAGGATCTCTCCGTACAGCTCACGGGCCGCGTCGTAGTCGCCTCGCCAGAACGCGCCGAACGCGTCGATCTGGGCTCGGAAGCCGGGGCGGACGTCGCGTGTCTCCGCCGCTCGTTCGGCGGCCTGGGAGCGCCGCGCGATTTCGGGCCCGTTCTCCAGCACGAGGCGCGACTCGCGCGCCGTCTGCCAGTAGAGGGTCAGGGCGAGGTAATGCAGGGCGTTGGCGAACATCGAGTCCTGCGCGATCGCGGACCTGAAGTCGCTCTCCGCCTCCGACAGGCGCCAGTCGTTGAGCGCCCCGAGCCCGGCTTCGAAGTCCTGGTGGGCCGCGAGGCTCGGCGATTCCCGGCGGAGTTCGGGGATGCTCGTCGTCTGGTCGCGGACCTGGAGGATCCGCTGCGCGATCGGCGCGACCAGGCCGTCCAGGTCGTCCTCGGATCCCGACGCGAAGATCGGGGACGCGAACTCCTCGCGGCCGTTCACGTCGTACAGGGCCGCTTCGAGGTAGAGGCTGTCGCCACTCATGTCGAGATCGAGGCCGATCAGCGAACCGGCGCGCTGCGTCCCCGCCATGTCGAGCGCCTGGTCGAGGGAGGGCAGATCGTCCTCGCCGAGTCCGAGCTTCGACGCCATTCCGTCGTACGCCGCCGTCGTGACCGTCCGAAGCGCTTCCCACCCCCGGAGCTGGCGCGTCAGGCGGCGCGCGACCCGGTTCGCCAGCGTCGCGTCGGCCTCCGTCTGACCACGCGTGCGCAAAGGCGCCACCAGGTACGAGCCGCGAGGGTCTTCGATCGCCATCGCCTTCTCGACAGGGCTTATCCGCACGGCGACCGCCCAGCTCGCCGCGACGATGAGTCCGGCGACGGCCAGGGCGGCCATGATCCGGGACCAGCGGATGGGAACCGGGCCATGCTCGTCCTCGGCGTCGTCGGGGGCAGGTGCCGCGGCCGGTGGGGTCTTTCGAAGCCGTCCCCCGGAATCGACGTCGTAGATCCAGCCGACGACGGCGGCGACGGGCAGGCCGAGCAGAACGAGCACCGTGAGCGCGGTGATCAGGGTGGGGGAGAGGTTCAGAGCGGGAATTACGACGTCCGCCCCCTGGAGCATGGCGAACGCAAGACCGCCGTAGATCGCCACGACCTCGAGAACGCGGCGACGTCGGATTTCGACGAGCAGACTGCGGAGCCGCTCGATGAGTCGCACCCGGGTTCACCTCCCGTGACCGGAGTACAGACTCGATAGTATGCGGGTTTCCGAAGAGGAAGGACAGTTTTGGCCGGCGGCTGTGTACGGGCGGGGTCAGCGCCCCGCCCCGCAGCTCAGCGAATCACGTCCATCAGCTTGTCGTGGATGACGTTCGTCGCGACCTCCACCAGCAGGACGTCGAAGCCCACCTCCATGAGCGCGTAGCCGTCGGGCAGATGCAGCCGTGAGCGGAGCCCGTCGGGTGCGAACCGCTTCGCGATCCCCGGAGGCAACGGCTTCCCGCGCGCCAGGCGGCGGCGGATCCCCGGCGGGAGCGCCTGGGCGCCGGTGGGCGCCCGGTGCGCGTAGAAATCCCGGATGTCCGCCTGCATCGCCTTCGTAAGAGTGACAGAAGCGGTCACCGCGACGTCGGCCGATGCGCGCTTGGTGTTTCCCTGGGCGAGGGCGGCGGCGGGCGTCGCGATGAGGATGGCGGCACCCACCATCAGGCTGCCCGCCAGGGTGCGTCGGTTGCTTCGCATCTGTTCATCTCCGCGAGAGTGGAAGCTGCTTTACCTTCCAATCGAGAGATGCGAAGCACCAATCGTGCCGGGAATGCCGGTCGGTGGCCAGTCCCGTCACAGTCATATATCACAAGATTTTATGGCGATAGGCGCAGAATCCGACCCCGTACGTGAGCCGCGCTATTCCTGCACTTCTTTCACGCAGCGTGCGCGTACGCGCATCCAGATGGCCGCACGCCGTCTTGCCGAACCGTGATTTCGGTGACACTGTCGCGGAAAGCAGGATGCCCGAGTCGTCTACCGAGCCTGGAGGAGAGATGGCCGATGTGACGAGGTCGGACGTGCCGGTCGCTCGTTCGTCCGTCGAGAGTCGGTCGAACGGAGACGGTCACCGGCGGCTGATCGCGACGCACCCGATCGCGGCGGGAGGCGAGATCGTGCAGATCAGAGGAACCGTCCGCACCTCGCCGTCGCGGTTCAGCATCCAGGTCGGCCCGCGCCGGCACCTGGACGAAATGGGTCCCGTGAACGCGACGAACCACAGCTGCGCTCCGAACGCCTTCGTCGATTTCTCGCATCCCGAGCGTCTCGTGCTGCGGGCGCTGCGCGACATCGATGCCGGCGACGAGATCACGATCCACTACTGCGCGACCGAGTACGACATGGCCGAGCCGTTCGAATGCGGCTGCGGCGCGGCTTCGTGTGTGGGCATGGTACGCGGCTACCGACACCTGCCGGCCGGCGCGGCCGCGGAGCTGGAGCTCCGACTCAGCCCGGCGATCCGGGCGCTCGCGCGAACGCGCCCGAAGATCCCGGAAATGGAGTTGCCGCTGGACTAGTTGACGACCGGATGAGCTTCCAGCACCGCGATGCCGTCGGGGGCCGCCCCGGCCGGCAGCGTGCGGACGACGGACATGTCGGCGAGGGACAGCACGGCCACGCTATTCGCGCTGTTGCGCGCCACGTAGGCAAGATCGCCGTCCCCGCTGATAGTGACTCCGACCGGCTCTCCGGCCAGCGGGATCGAGCCGACACTCGTGTGCGTCGCGACGTCGAACAGCCGTACGACGTTGGCCTCGGGCTGCGGCACGACCGCCGTCGTACCGTCCGGCGTGAACGCGATCCGGTAGGGAAAGCCCGGCGCCTCGAGGGTGGCGATCGTCGTCAGGTCTCTCGTATCGAGCACCGTGATCGTGTGCTCCGTGTTGCTGCCGACCCAGAGCTCGCTGCCGTCCGGCGTGATGCCGATCGCTTCGGACATCGGGCGGACTTTCGCGGTGCGAACGAGCGAACCCGTCGCGACGTCGATCTCCGACACGGTCGCATCGGTGATGTTCGCCGTGTAGATCCGCTGCCCATTCGGATGAACCGCCAGCATGTGCGACACCCACTGTCCGGTCGGAAGGGCCGCCGCGATCTCGCCCGACGGGATTCGCACGAGGAGCACGGCCGAGTCCTGCTCCACCGTCACGGCCAGGAGCGAATCGCCGGGCATGAAGGCCATGCCGTGCGGCCGGCGGTACTCACCGAGCGAGATCGTGTCCGCGATCTCGAGCGTGCGCCCGTCGATGGCGAGCAGCGAGCCACCCCGCACCTGCTGGTTCCCGTAGTTGCTGACGATCACCCAGCGTCCGTCCGTCGAGGCGATCGCCTCGTGCGGGCCGACTTCGGTCGGCAGCGTGCGGACAATCGCGCGCGTGCCGGCGTCGATGATCGAGACGGACGCCCCCTGCTGGTTCGCCGTGACCACGTACGTCGTCGCGGCGCGTTGCGCGATGCCGCGGCCGGCGAACGCCACGGCGAGGAGAAGGGAACCGAGAGCGAGCGCGCTTCGGGTCGATCCGTTCATCGTCGTCTTCCTCCCACGGTCCCGGTGTGAAATGGCCGTGAGAAGCTACTCCGGCCGGTCCGCCGTGTCGATGCGCGGCGCTTCGCCGCGGAAGAAGAGCCGCCGCACGCCATAAGCCAGCGTCCAGAGGGTGAACGCCCACGTCACGACGGCGCCGAACCCGAACACCCAGCGGCCCACCAATTCCGATGCTGCACCTCTCGCGCCGGCCCCGCCGACACCGATCGACGCCGTGAAGCTTCGCTCCCCGGGGCCGAAAGCGATCCAGGTGGCCACGGCCGCGAGGCCGCCGGCGATCACGAGTCCGACCAGCCAGGCGACGACCGGAAAGGCGTCGCCCGGCCCGCTGGCCGGCCCGCGCCCGAGCGCGTTGACGACCGCGTAGTAGAGAGTCGCCAGCCCGGTGATCACGAAGATGCCGCCGCAAACCCCGAGCACCCAGCGCGGGGCGTGGATCGAGGCGGGGTCCACCTCGATCCAGTCGAGCGCGACGAGGCAGATGAACGTCCCCACGAGCAGGGACACGCCGCCCAGGACGGCCCCGGTCCGTGGCTCGACGTCGCCCAACTGCCGGCTCATGCCGCGGTCATCGCCAACCGAACGCCGGCGTGTCGGCGATGTCGACGTCCGCGTACTGCCATGCGTCGGCGAAGCGTGCCGCCGCCTCGTCGGCTTCGACGTCCCGGCCGAGCGCCCGCAACGACAGCTCGAGGCCTTTCAGCGACCAGCCGTTGGCCCGGAAGCGCTCGAGATCGGCTTCGAACGCCGCGCGCGCCTCGTCCGGACGCCCCGCCGCGAGCAGCACGGCGCCCAGTTCCTGGCGCACCGGTACCGTCCACTCCGGGGGCTCTCCGTAGTAGAGCGCGTCCTCGAGACGTGCGGCCTCCCGCAGCTCCGCCACGGCGGCGTCGGAGTCGCCCCGGGCCTCGGCCAGGCGTCCGGCCAGCACGTGCTCGGCGATCTTCAGGACGTGCTGAGCGCCGTTGAACTCGAGCCGCAGGCCCTCCAGCTCCGGGCCCTCCGCCGCTTCTCGCAGTCGGTCGAGCGCCGCCTCGGCGCCGGGGAGGTCGCCGGTCGCCACGAGCGCCCGTCCGCGGCCGTACTGCCACAGCGCCCGCGCGTGCGGCAGGGTCTGCGGGGGCGCCGGCGCGGCGAGGATCTCGTCCCAACGCCCGAAACGGACGGCGACCTGCAGCCAGCGGACCGCGTAGTGCTGACCGAACACCAGGTCTCCGATCTGCATCATCGCGTCGGGAACCACCGTCGCCATCTTCCGGGAGGCCATGACGGCCTGTCCCCGGCGCCCCGCCATGAGCGCCGCGAAGGCCATGAAGTCGTAGTTGTGCGGGTAGTACCCGGCCGTGTAGACGCCCATCGAAGGCTGCTGGTCCTGGATGTAGGTCTCGTCGGCGTGCACGGCGTGCTCGTTCATCCGGACCGCGTCCATGTAGCGGCCCACCCGGATGTAGATGTGCCCCGGCATGTGCACGAGGTGGCCGGCGCCGGGCATCAGGTCCGCCAGGCGCTCGGCGCATTCGACGGCCCGCTCCGGATACACTTTCTCGACGGCGTGGATGTAGAAATGGCAGGCGCCGGGGTGCTCGGGATTGCCCTCGATCACGGCCGTCAGCGTTGCCAGGGCGTCGTCCATCCCGGGGTAGGGGGTCGCCTCCGCGGTCCAGTAGTCCCACGGCCGCAGGTCCATCTGGGCTTCGGCGTACAGCACCGCGGCTTCGACGTCGTCTGGGTACGCGTCTCGCACGTCCCGCATCCGGCGGGCGTAGGCCGAATCGAGTGCCGCCCGGTCAGCCGGCACATCCTCGGCGTAGCGCGGGGCGAGGGCCTCGATGAACGCACTCTCCCGTGGGCTGGCGCCGTCGATCCGCGCGATCGCCTCGCGCATCGCGGCGTAGGCCGCGGCCCCCGCCGCCGAGTCCATCGGCAGGTTGATGTTCGGCCCCCATGCGAGCGCTTCGCCCCACCAGCACATCGCGCATTCCGGGTCCAGGCGCTGCGCCTCGCGGAAGGCGCGGATCGCTTCCTGGTGATTGAACGCGTAATAGAGCCGCAGCCCCTGGTCGAAATACCGCTGCGCCCGGGGGACGTCCGTGGTGATTTCGTAGTGGTGGTCACCCAGGTCGTCGTACAGGGGCACCTGCTGGCGAGCCATGTCGCCCGCGCCTTGCTGTGCGGTGGCGGTCACGGGCGCAACCAGCGCCAGCGCCATCACGGTGCCGGTGAGAATACGGATTCCAGACGTCGTCATCTTCGCCTCCAGGGGATCTTGTCGACGGATCTATGGTCGGCGCGGGCGCCATCGCCCGCCTCCAACCTGTGATGCGTCGGCAGCGTCACAAAGACGACATGGGTGGTCCCGCGCCGGATCAGCTCACCGGTTCGTCCAGGACCCGGACGATGAACAGTCCCTCGCGCACGCTGGTGAACACGACGACGCCGTCGTCGAAGAACGGATAGTTGCTCCAGGCGCCGCTCTGTTCGGCGCTGTGGCCGGGCTGGTCGTCGTTCAGCGGGGCGCTGTCGAAGAAGGCGACCTCGCGCGGATTCTCGCGGTCGCTGATGTCGAGCACCCGCAGCCCGCTCCCGTAGTTCGACTCGTACACGCGGTCGCCCTTCACGTAGAGGTTGTGGTCGGAGGCGGGCACGGGCCCGATGTATTCGTGCGCCACGATCGGGTCGTCGAGCCTCGAGAGGTCCCACACGATCGTGCGCGTACCCTCGACACTGCCGGCCACCTCGTCCAGCTCGTCGTTCATGTAGAAGTAGCGCTGCTCGGCGTCGAACCAGCCCTGGTGGGCGTAGGCTACGTTCGGGTAGCTGTTGCGGCCGATCGTCACCGGATTCTCCTTGTCGGTGACGTCGGCGATGTTGATCTCCTTCTCGTTGGAGCCGATGCAGACCTGCCGGCCCCGGTAGCGTTCGTCGGGACCTTCGTAGGTCAGGCACTGGGCGTCGTGCGTGTAGCCGCGCTCGTTGGCCCCGGAGCGATCGTTGTAGCATCCGGCGAAGGTCGGGTGCAGCGGCTGGCGCACGTCTACCATGTGGAGGCCACCCCCGCAGGTCTCACCGCCTCCGTTGGCGCCGACGACGTATACGAACCCGTTGGCCGTGTCCGCGACGACGTTGTGGGCGCTGAAGATCTCGTGATAGGTCGTGTCTGGTTCGAACACGGCGGGCGCGCCGCTCTCACTCGCGCCGCGGAGGCGCCTGAGGTCGAACACCTGCATCCCGTGCGCCCCGGCTCCGTCGGAGACGACGAAGGCGTAGTCGCCGATCACCTTGATGTCGCGCCACACGGTGGGGGGCGAGCCGTGGGTGCGCGGCAGGCTGCCGACCAGCCGCGGTGCGGACGGGTCGGTGACGTCGACGAACGCGGCGCCGTCGCGCCGGGCGACGAGCGCGTAGTCTTGCCCGGTCTCCGGATCCGTCCAGCCCCAGACGTCGTTCACCCACACGCCCCGCGCCCCGCCGAGCGCCGTGGTCGGCAGATGCGCCACGACCTCGATGTTCGAGCACGTGAACTTTTCGATCCGTCCGTCGCGGCAGCGCGCACCCGCCGCGAGATCGTCGCCGATGCGGAAGATCTCCCCTTCGAGAACCTGGGCGCCCGTCTCGTTCCACTCGTCGCCGTCCCGGCGGAACGCGAGCGCCCGGCCCTCGCCGAAGTCGCTGTACGGCAGCCCGACCACGGCGCGGTCGCCGTTCGAGGCCAGGGAGTAGCCGAACGCGAACGGCCATGGCGTGCCCTCGCCAGCCGCGTCGCCGAGGGCCGCCGCCGGATCGATCCGGCCCCTCTCGGTCCAGGCGCCGGAGGCGTCGCGGCCGAAGCGGTAGACGCGGCCGTGGAACCGGTCGATGCCCGCCGCGCCGACCCAGAGCTCGTCGCCCACTTCGTCCGCGGAGATGCCGAACAGGGTGCGGCCTTCCTCCCCGGCGCTCAGTGTCTGGACGGGGGCCCAGTCGCCGTCCGCCGTCCGCGCGTACACCACGACGAGCCCGGCGCGCCCGGCTCCGACGTACGCCGCGTTTCCGGCGAGGCGCACGGTGGCGCCCATCGCGCTCGGACCGTCGACCTCCTCGGGGCGTGGCAGCATGCCGGCTTCCCGCCAGCCGTCCCCGTCCGCCGCGAACACGTAGACGCGGCCGGCCGCCGAGTCCGCCGCGGGCGCGCCGACCAGCAGCTCGTCTCCGTCACGATCGAGGTCCTGGCCGAAGCTCCGCACGTTCTCGGTCTCGGCCGGACGAAGCGTCCCGCGGAGCGCCCACGCGTCACCGTCGCGTGCGTAGCGGTAGACCACGCCCGTCGAGTCGACGGCCGGCGAGCCCAGGAGCAACTCGTCACCCGAAAGCGCGAGCGCGGTGCCGAAGTTGGAATGGTCTCCCCCGGCGGGCGGTTCGATGATCGCCGTCTGTCGCCACGTCCCATCCGCGTCGTCGCGGCCGAACACGTACGCGACGCCGCTTCCGGCTCGCTTCCGGGGAGCTCCGACGACGAGCGTGTTGCCGTCGACCGCGAGCGCCCGTCCGAAATCGTCCATGCGGGATTCGTCGGACGCCGCGAGGCGGGCCAGTTCCTGCCACGCGCCGGCATCGTCGAGCCCGTAGACGTAGACCACGCCGGGTCCGTAGAAGTTGACGGGCTGTCCGACGAAGAGCTCGGCGTCCGTCAGCGCGAGGGCGCGGCCGTAGTTGGGCTCCTGGCCGGCGGCGGGCGAAGCGGCCGCGGCGAGGGCGACGACGAACAGCAGAACGGCGGTGCAGAGCTTCCGCATGGCGACTCTCCGATGACGTGTGCGTGACCAGCGCTCGCGACGAACCTCTCGGAAGTTGTAACCCCGACCCGGCTGCACCGCCACGAGCGCATTCGACGCGAGCGAGCGCGCATATGGGGTCGAAACCCTCACGGGCCTCGAAACCGTATGTTGATTCCGAGCCAGGGACCCAACCCGTGCCGGGAGGTGCGCGATGCTGGATCCGTTGATACTCGCGAGCATGATCTTCACGATCGTGGTGCTGGGAATGATCGGCGGGTTCATCCTGCTCTATCCGATCGCCCGGCTGGCCGGTCAGGCGCTGCAGATCTGGATCGAGAACCGCAGCACGGCCGGCGACGCCGGGGCCGCGCTGCTCGAGGTGCGGACCGAACTCGAACGCCTGCACGGGCAGATCGAGAGAGTCGCCGAGCAGCAGGAGTTCGTCGAGCGCGCGCTCTCCCGGGAGACACCCGGCGCCATGGGCTGAAACGCGAAAGGCCCGCCGAAGCGGGCCTCACACGTCCAACGTGGCGTCGGCTGGCGGTCAGTCGTCAGCCTGCGTGGCCTGGACCTCGATGGAAATCTGGACTTCCTGGCCCACGAGCACGCCGCCCGTCTCGAGCGCCTGGTTCCAGGTCAGCCCGAAGTCGCGTCGGTCGATCGTCGTCGATCCGCTGAATGCGATCCGCTCGTTGCCCCACGGATCCGTCGCGAGTCCGGACAGCTCGGCCTCGAGCTCGACTTCTTTCGTCACGTCGTGGATGGTGAGGTTTCCGGTGACGCGAAACTCGTCGTCGCCGCGCGCCTCGATCGCCGTGCTCTCGAATCGCAGCTCCCCATACTCTTCGGCGTCCAGGAAGTCGGCTGAGCGAAGGTGCTCGTCCCGATCCGGCTGGCCCGTGTCGATGCTGGCGGCGTCGATCGTGACCTCGACACCGGCATCGGAAAGGTCCCCGTCCGGATCGTAGCGCAGGGCGCCTTCCACCGACTCGAAGCGTCCCCGCACCTTCGAGAACATCATGTGCTTGACCGTGAACTCTACCGACGTGTGCGCCGGATCGATCTGCCAGGTCGTCGTCTTCTTCGTCGCCGTCTGCGTTCCACTCATTTCGTTTCTCCTCTCGGTATGTGCAATCTCTCGATGCGTGTGACAACACGTACATCCGCGAAACAAAGACCCGTCTACACCCCGGCGCGCGCCTCCCGCAACAGCTCGGCGAGCTGCCGGAGCCGCGATTCCGTCATGTGCCCAAGCTGCTTCTCGTGCAGCCGGAGGATCGGCTCGTCCAGCTCGGCGAGCAGGGCCAGGCCCCGCTCGGTGATACGGGCTGTGACGTAGCGTCGGTCCGCGTCGCTGCGGCTTCTGGCCACCAGGCCGCCCATCTCGAGACGGTCGAGCAGGCGGGTCACGTCGGGCACCGGCTTGATCATCCGGGCTCCGACCTCGTTCCGGCACAACCCGTCCGGGCCGGCCCCGCGGAGGATACGAAGCACGTTGAATTGGGTGAGGGTCAGGCCGCGAGGCTTCAATCCCTCCACCGCCGAGTGCTCCAGCAGGGCGCTCGTGCGCAGGATGTCGAGAAACGCCTCCTGCGGTGGCGTTATCGCCGGACTGTTCCACTCGTCGAGCGTGCTCATCGTCGTATCCATGTGATGACATTAAGTGTGATCACACGTATTGTCAACCCGGGGCGATGGGCGAGAGTTCCCGACGCCCGTTGAACGGGGGCGGCGGGCCCTATTCGGGAGTGAATTCGAAGCCGATGTCCGTCGTCTGCCCCGTCGTGACCGTCACGTCCTTCCGCTGCATGCCCAAGAAGGGATGCCAGGCGCCGACCGTATACGTGCCGGGGGGAAGGTCGGGCAGGGTGAACCGCCCCGCGTCGTCGACCACGACGGCATAGGGGTTCTCGGCCGCGAACATCCAGCCGAGCATGAAGTCGTGGGCGTCGCACTCGATTCCGACGAGACCGCTCCGCCGGGGACGCACGGGCCGCACGACCGTTCCCTTTTCCGGCTGAGCGAGGTTGAACAGCGTCCGGCGGGGTCCGGCCCCTTCGCTGAGCTCGTACCCGTGGACGTTGTGCAGAATCGGATCGCTGTTGAGGATCTGCAGCTCGGAGTTGCGGGGCACGATCTGGATGTACGGCTCGAAGTAGCAGTCCTTCTGGTCCAGCACGTACCCGTCCGGTGCGTCCGGCCACGGCTTTCCACGCGCCACGCCTTCGACGAACACGACGACGTCGCGCAATCCGCCGCCCTCGGCGACGTCGATCTCCCGCCGCTCCCGGTACCCGAGGCCGCACACCTCGAAGTCGCGGGTGATCAGCAACTCCTCGGGCGCGGGCGCGGCGCCCGCGAACGTCACTTGTCCCGCCAGGACGCCACCGTCGGTCACCGCGGCCACCTCGTAGTCCCCGGACGGTGTCTGGGCCCCCGCGGGGACGGCGACGGCGACGAGCGAGAGCAGGATGGTCGATGCGCGCCGCACGTCAGTACTCCCGCGTGGCCGTACCGAGGCCCGAGGCGTAGTCCTCTACCTCGATGACCTTCACGATCTCCTGCAGCGACGTGTCGATCACCACCACCGTGCCGACGTGGGCGTTGTCGCCCAGGTCGTAGCGTGGATGGTAGACGGCCTTCGCCTTCGTATGTCCCTCGGGCATCTTCAGGTTTCGGCTCGCGATGTAGACGTAGCGGCCGTCCGGCGAGACGGCGCTTCCGTGCGGCTGCGCGAGGCCGTCGCCCTTGATGACCTTCACGAGCTCGCGCTTCTCCATGTCGACCACGCTGACGCTGTTGTCCCAGTTGTTGCCGACGTAGACGAACTTGCCGTCCGGGGTGTAGACCGGGTGCCAGGGGGCGGTCGGCAGGTCGATGATGGCGACCGGCGTCATGTCGGGCACGGTGGAGAGGTCGAACACGAACAGCTTCGACGTGATCTCGGAGGTCCCGACCATCCAGCGGCCGTCCGGTGACACGGCGAAATTGATGAACACGTGGGGCCGCTCTCCCTCGATCGAGGTCAGCTCCGTCGTCTGCTCGACGGGGTCGACGACGCCGATCTCGTTCACCGCGAGGCTCGAGACGAACACGTCCGTGCCGCCCGGTCCCACGACCAGCGCGTGCGGTCGGGGCAGGAACACGTCCATTTCCTCGATGCTCATGTCGCCCCGTTGCATCACGCCGAGGCGATGGGGCGGATCGACGCTGGCCATCGAGCGGGCCGCGTACAGCCTGTCGCTGTAAGGGTCGAGCGCCAGCAGCCCCGGCCATTCCATCGAGGCCCGGCCGACGAGCTGGTTGTCGCGGTCGAACTTGAGCACCTCGTTGCCCGCGATCAGCGACACGTACCAGGACGAACCGTCGGGCTCGACCGCGATGTGGTGCGGCAGGGCGAACTTCTGGAATCCGAGCTCGGTCAGGTCGACGTCGCGCACGACCTGGTTGGTCTCCATGTCGATCACCGACACCATCGCCTCGCCCTGGTCGGCCACGTAGAGCAGGTGTTCGGCGTCGGCGAAGGGGATCTGGCCGGACTCGCCGGGCGCCCCCTCGTCGATCCAGCGCCGCAAGAGCGCGACCTCCTCGTCGCTGAGCGGATCGCCGCCGACTTCCGTGGGATGTGGTCCGCCGACGAGCTTGGTGGCCAGCTCGACGAGGAGGCTGTTGTCGGCGTCGTAGGCGATGACGGCCTCGCCCGCCTCCGATCCGACCACGAGGTGGTCCCAGGAGTCCAGCCGCAGTCCCCGGGCCGACTCGGCGTCGCCATGACAACTCGTGCACTTGGCGTCGAAGATCTGCTGCACGTCGGCGTACGGCACGGGGGAGGGCGTCCAGCTTTCCGAGGCGAAGGCGCCCCCGAGCAGGAGGGGAACGCCGATCAGGACTGCGCGAGGCTGTATCACTCCGGGCTCTCCGGCGTAACGGGTGGCTCGGACCCCCTGCGATCGGCCGATTCTGCACGATTGCGCGGGGTGTCCGCACATCGTTCATTATAGGAATGGGAAGGGTGCGCGGCACGTTCGACACGACCCCGATGCCGCGTGGACGACACCCGGTCGCGGGAGAGGGACGGGTCATCGTGCGGCTCAGCTCGAAAGCCCCGGCGTTCGGCGTGCTGGTGGCCGCGTCGATCGCCGCCTGTTCGTCCGATGCTTCCTCCGGCGCCTCCGCCGACGCCCGGGACACGTCCGCCGCCCCGGCGCGTGTCACTGCCGGCCCCGGGTACGCCGCGAGCGACGTGACCGCCGGCGGCGTGGTGCGAGGGACGATCCGATTCACGGCCGCCCCCCCGCCTCCCGACACCGTGGCCATCAACCAGGACACCGCGACCTGCGGCGCGAGTCGCGTCGTCGAGCCGGTTCGAGTCGGCCGGGAGGCCGGGCTGGCCGATGCCGTGGTGTCGCTGATCGGCGTGGAGCGCGGGAAGCCCTGGCCGGCGGCGGCCGAGCCTCCCACGCTCGATCAGCACGGCTGCCGCTTCACGCCTCACATCGCCATCGTCCAGGTCGGGCAGCCGGTCCGCATCGTGAACAGCGATCCGCTGTCGCACAACGTGCACACCGCGGCGTTCGACAACCGTCCCGTGAACCGGACCCAGCCCGCGGGTGCGTCGCCGATCGAATTGCGCTTCGATGCCGCGGAGAAGATCCACCTGAAGTGTGACCTGCACCCGTGGATGAGCGCGTGGATCGTCGCCTCCGAGCATCCGTACGTCGCGGTGACGGACGAGACGGGTGGCTTCACGCTCGCCGGCGTACCGCCCGGGACGTACACCCTCGAGGTCTGGCACGAGACGCTGGGCACGCGCAGCGCCACGGTCAACATCACGGCCGGGTCCGCGGCCACGATCGACTTCGACCTCGCAGCCGGGAGCTGAACCGCGATGGGCGAGATGTCCTCGAGGCGTAGCCGGACGGTCTGCGCTCGAGGCATCGCCGCCGCCGCAGTGCTCACCGTCATCCTCTGGCTGGCTCCGCACGGGCTGTGGGCCGCCCAGGAGGTGGCGCAGTCGGTCGGCGACGGTCCCGCGGTCCGCACCTTCTTCGGGATCAGCCCCCGCAAGGTGATCTGGGTGGTCGCCCAGCTCCACCTCCTGTTCGCCGCCTTCGTCGTCGGCGTACCGTGGTTCACGGTGATCGTCGAGTTCATCGGCTGGCGGAAGGGCGACCCGAAGTACGACCGCCTCGCCCACGAGTTCGCGCGCCTGTTCTCGGCCGCGTTCGCGACCACCGCGGCCCTCGGCGGACTGCTCACGTTCGCGCTGATCGGGCTCTATCCCCGGTTCTCGAACTACTTCTTCGGGATATTCGCGCCGGTGATGTACGTGTACGGCGGGATCTTCCTGGCCGAGACGGCCGTCCTGTACCTGTACTACAGCACCTGGGACCGACTGCGGAACCACAAGCCGATGCACCTCGGGCTCGGCGTGCTGCTGATCGCCGTCGGCACCGTGATCGTGTTCATCGGCAGCTCGATGTCCTCCTACATGATGGCGCCGACCGGGGTGAACGAGAGCGGGACCTTCGTGGGCACGGCATGGCAGGCGGTCGACAACCCGTTGTGGATTCCCGTGGTGATTCATCGTCTGCTGGGGAATCTGACCTTCGGGGGCTTCGTGGTGGGCGCGTATGCGGCCGTGAAGTTCCTCACCTCACGCACCGACGAGGCGCGTGCCCACTACGACTGGATGGGGTACGTGGGGAACTTCGTCGGGCTCGCCGGGCTCATTCCGCTGCCGTTCGCCGGCTACTATCTGGGCCGCGAGGTGTACAGCGCCAGCCCCGTGATGGGCAACAACATGATGGGCGGCGACTTCTCGTGGGCGTTCATCATCCAGGCGATGCTGGTCGGGCTGCTGTTCATCATCGGCAACTACTACCTGTGGATCGGGATGCAGCGGATCCCCGGCGCGGAACGGTACCAGAAGTATATCAAGTACTACATCGTCGTACTCGTCGTCTGCGTGGCGGTCTGGCTCACCCCCCGGAATCTGCCCCTGAGCCCCGGCGAACAGCTCGCCCTCGGTGGACAGGTCCATCCCCTGCTGGGCGCGCTCGGGTTGATGTCGACGAAGAACGCGGTGATCAACCTGATCATTCTCACGACGTTCTTGAGCTTCCTGTTGTACCGGCGCGCCAACAAGATCGACGCGGTGCCGCTCTCGCGGCAGGGAGCCGGTCCGAAGCTGCTCGTGCTCGGCGCGGGGGCGCTCTGCCTCGGGATTCTCGGCTGGTACGCGGTAGTTCTGCTGCGACTCGATCCCGCGGCGCTCGACCTGGCGCCCGAGAAAGTCGGATACTTCCGGTTCACCGCGGGCCTCGTGATCGCGGCCATGATCGGTGTCGCGGCGGCCGTTGCGCTGACCCTTCGCGACCGGGGCCATATCGGCCAGGGGATCTACCTGGCTCTCGTGGCGCTCGAGTCCGTGGGGATTCTCGGCGTGTTCGGATACATCGTGACGACGGCGGCGAACCCGTTCCTCCGCCAGCTCGCGGCCGCGCAGTGGCTGATCCTGATGACGGCCCTCATCCTGGTCGCGGCGATCGACGTGGCGATGTATCGAGGCGCCCGTTCGTTCGGCGGGATCCGCTGGGGCGACGTCCCGGACCGCTCGCAGTACGCCCTCGTGTCGCTGTGCGTGATCATCATCATGACCATGGGAATGATGGCGTACGTGCGGTCTGGTCTGCGGGAGAACTGGCACATCTACGGCGTCATGGAGGACACGTCCCGCTGGGCCTACACGCCGAGCATCGGGACGATGGTCGAAATGGTGGGTGGGATCACGATCGTCTTCCTGCTCGCGCTCTCCTTCCTGTTCTGGCTGGCGAGCCTCGGGAGCCGCGATCACGATGCATAACCCATGGCTGAGGGTCGCCCTGTTCACGCTCGGCCTCGTGGGGATGTTCGTGTGGGCCGGCGAGGTGCTGAGCCGGGCCTCCGGCGCGTCCGGCTCCACGCCCCTCGAAGGGGTGTCGGTGGCCAACGGTGAGACGATCTTCTGGGGCCCGGGGAAGTGCCACACGTGCCATGCCGTGGGACCCCGGGGTCGTTCCGTGCGGGGCCCGGATCTCGGCGCTTCCGGCGACGTGGAACCGCTGATGATCCGGGCCGCCGCGCGGGCCCGTGAACGGTCGACGGCCACGGGGCGTGAGATGACGCCCACCGACTACCTGGTCGAATCACTGGTGGACCCGGGGGCCTTCGTGGTCGCCGGCTTCAAGGACGAGATGCCCGTCGTCGTGGATCCGCCGATCCAGCTGGACGAAAGCGAGCTGCGCTCCGTCGTCCTGTATCTCCAGACGCTGGGCGGGCAGGCCGATCCATCGGCGATCCACGTCTCGCAGGACGTGTTCGCCCGCCGCGCCGCCTCCGAATCGGAGCCCTGGGAACCGCCCGTGGCCGGCGACTCGGCCCGGGGACGGGCGCTGTTCTTCGACCCCGACGGCCCGGGGCGCTGCGCGGGGTGTCACCGCGTGGACGATCGGGGCGCCGACATCGGCCCCGAGCTGACCCACGTGGCCGGCACGCGAACCCTGCGCGCGATCGTCGAATCGATCGTGCGGCCGAGCGCGACGATCCCCGCGGGCTACGAGACCGAGCTCGTGCAGACGACCGACGGCCGGATTCTCGACGGGCTCGTGCAGCGCGAGACGGCCGACTCGCTGTGGCTGGCCACGGCGCTGGGCGACGAGCAGGCCGTGGCGAAGGCCGACATCGACCGCCGCCGCGCGCAGGAGACGTCGCTGATGCCCGAGGACATGGCCGATCGACTCACGGTCTCGCAGCTGTACGATCTCGTCGCCTACCTGAGAACTCTTGAGTAGCCGCCCTCCCCGCGTGTTCACCGGCGTCGCCCTCGCCCTGCTCGGGACGTGGGCGGGCCTGCGCTTCGTCGTTCCTCGTCTCGCCGTGTGGCTCGGCCTCAGCCAGCTGCCCGCGCCGGTGCCCGGCTTCGCGATGGGTATCTACATGCTGTGCGCCGTCGTCGGAGCCCTGGTCTACGCGAGCGCCGACGAGGATCGCTGGCGCGCCTTCCT
>JASFRN010000042.1:0-20974 GCA_050114915.1 Gemmatimonadales bacterium
TTGAGGTGAACTCGCGGGCCGCACATCTTCTCACCCATGTCCAACGACATCCCGCAGCGCGGTCGCCAGGTCCTGAACGACCCGCACCTGAACCGCGGTACCGCCTTCACGGCCGAGGAACGGGAGCACCTCGGCCTGACCGGCCTCCTGCCGCCCGGCAAGCAGACGCTGGCCGACCAGGTGGCGCGGGTGATGGAGAACAGTCGGCGCAAGCCGTCCGACCTCGAGCGCTACATCTTCATGATGGCGCTGCTCGACCGGAACGAGACGCTGTTCTACCGCGCCGTGCTCGAGCACCTGACCGACTTTCTGCCGATCATCTACACACCGACGGTGGCGGAGGCGGCCCTCGAATACGGCCACATCTTCCGACGCGCACACGGGCTGTACGTGACGGCAGAAGATCGAGGTCATATCCCGGAGGTCCTGGCCAACTGGTCGGAGCCCGACGTGCAGGTGATCGTCGTCACCGACGGAAGCCGCATCCTCGGTCTCGGCGACCTGGGGGCGAACGGCATGTCGATCTCGATCGGAAAGCTGGCGCTCTATACGGCGGCCGGCGGCATCGATCCCCGGACGACGCTGCCGGTGATGCTGGACGCGGGGACGGACAACGAGGATCTGCTCGCGGACCCGCTGTATCTCGGACTGCGCCGCCACCGGCTTGCGGGGGAGGAGTATGTCGCGTTCGTGGACGAGTTCATGGACGCCGTCTCGACCGCGTTCCCGAACGCGCTCGTTCAGTTCGAGGACTTCGTGACCCATCGCGCCTACGAGCTGCTCGAACGCTACCGACACGACCACCGGATGTTCAACGACGACATCCAGGGCACGGCGGCCGTCGTGCTCGCCGGTCTGATGGCCGCGATGCGCATCACCGGCGGTCGTCTGCGGGAGAAGCGCGTTCTGTTCGTGGGAGCCGGCTCGGCGAACACGGGGGTGGCCGACCTGCTCGTGCGTGCGCTGACGCAGGCCGGCCTACCTCTAGACGAGGCGAGACGATGCTGCTGGTTCGTCGACGACCGGGGGCTGATCACGGCGGCGCGGGGAGACCTGGCCCCCCACAGCCGACCATATGCCCATCCGGCGGGGTCGGTCCCGGGAGATCCCGGCGATCTCGTCGACGTGATCCATGCGCTGCGGCCCGCGGCGCTGATCGGCGCCACCGGGGCGCCGGGCATCTTCACCCGGGACGTACTCGGGGCGATGGCCGAGATCGAGGACCGGCCGATCGTGTTCGCCCTGTCGAACCCGACGAATCGTTCGGAGGTGACGGCCGAGCAGGCCTATGCCTGGACGGAGGGTCGCGCCGTGTTCGCCAGCGGGAGCCCGTTCGCTCCCGTAACCCTGGGCGATCGCCGATTCGAGCCCGGGCAGGCCAACAACGTCTACGTGTTCCCGGGCATCGGCCTCGCGGTCACCGCGTTCGGAATCGACCGGGTGTCCGACGACATGTTCCTGGCCGCGGCGCGGGCCGTGGCCGCCACAGTGTCGGAAGAACGGCTCGCGCGGGGCGGCGTTTTCCCGGTGCTGCACCGGATCCGCGAGGTCTCCGCCGCGATCGCGGTGGCCGTCGGCCGCGTGGCGTACGAGACGGGCGCCGCCTCGGTACCCGAGCCGCCGGATCTCGCCGCCTCCGTGCGCGAGCGGATGTGGGTGCCCGAGTACTGACGGCGACGAAGGCCCGCTCCTGGAGCCCGCGCAACCCGGAGGGTCAGTGCATGGCGCGCGGCGGGACCGGGCGTCCCAGCGGATCATCCGTGGCGTAGCACACGTCGCACACGCGACCCAGCGCGCGGAAAGCGAGCAAGGTCACGGATGGCGCGCGGTGGTGGGAGCGGACGGGTTCCCGGCGCAGCAGGGCGGTGCTGAGGTATTTCTTGTTGTCGTCCGGGAACACCGTGACCACGACGGCGTCCGGGTCGAGCTCCTCGAGAACCTGCAGCGCGGCCAGGAAATTCGCGCCGGAAGAAATGCCGACTCCGAGGCCGAGCGAGCTCGCGAGCTTCTGCGCCATGAGGATGGCGTCTCCGTCGTCCACGCCGAGCACGTCGTCGAGGTCCTCGAGGTGCACGATCGGCGGGATGAACTCGTCGGATATCCCCTGGATCCTGTGATGACCGACGCGGTGGCCGGTGGAGAGGGTGGGGGAATTCGAGGGTTCGACCGGGTGCAGCCGCGTCTCCGGATCGAGGGTTCGCAGCGCCCGTCCGACACCCATGATGGTGCCCCCGGTTCCGACACCGGCCACGAAGGCGTCGGGTGGTCCGACGTGGTGGACGAGCTGCGAGAGGAGCTCGGGTCCGGTCGTGAGCTCGTGGGCCTCGACGTTGTGCTCATTGGCGAACTGGCGTGGCAAGAAGGCTCCCGGCGTCGCTTCCGCGAACTCCTCGGCCAGGTCGATGCTCCCGACGAAGCCGCCCTCTTCCTTCGAGACGAGCCGGATGTCGGCTCCGAAGCTGCGGATCAGCGACTTCCGTTCCTCGCTCATCCAGTCGGGCATGAAGATCGTCACCGGATGTCCCAGCGCCCGGCAGATGGCGGCGAACGAGATCCCGGTATTGCCGCTGGTCGCCTCGACGACGCGGCCGCCGGGCTGGAGCAGGCCGGACTCATAGGCGCGCTTCATGATGTGGAGCGCCATACGGTCCTTGATGCTGCCGGTCAGGTTCAGGTTCTCCGCCTTGACGTAGACGGTTCGCGGATAGCCGGAAACGAGGCAGGAGATGGCGAGCATCGGGGTGTTCCCCACCATGACCCGCAGGCCTTTCAGCCGCTCGGACGTGGAGGGAGCGGGGGCCGAAATCGGTCTGGACATCTGTCACTCCGGAAACGGGGCGGCTCCGGGCGACGCATGCGGTTCGTCGTCCACTACCTGCAGAATATGGTGAGCCCGGCGGGACGCGCCAAATCTCGGCGCGCTCCGCCGGGCATCCCCCGCAGAGTTCAGAACGCGGCGGAGACCTTCCCGTAGAACACGCGTCCGGCCTCGGGAATCTGCATCCCGGTGTAAGGATTCTTCGCGTTCAGGTGGTCGACGTAGTACTTGTCGGTCACGTTTTCGACCCCGAAACGGACGAGCAGCCGGTCCGTGGCCTGCCACCCGAAGCGCAGGTTCCCGGTCACGTACCCGCCGGTCGGCGTCTCACCTCGCGCGATCGCCACCCGATCGGCGCTCATCTTGCCGACGAAGTCCGTGCTGGCCTCGCCGTAGAACGTCCGGGACGGCAGGTCGTACCTCAAGCCGAGCGACGCGTGGGGCGGCGCCACGCCGATCGCGGGCTCGTCGAGCAGATCGTCTTTCCCCCACAGGTAGTCGGCGGCCAGCTTCAGCGTCCAGCTGTCCGTGAGGCCCACCGCCGCCTGCGCGTCGAACCCCCAGAAGGTGGCGTCGCCGTTCACGTACTGGAACACGGTGTCGGGGCTGAGGGGCAGGCGCTTCGGCAGGTCGGTGGCGCGCAGCGTGATGTAGTCGTTCATCTTTCGCGCGAACGCGCTGAGCTGGAGCGACAGGTTGCCGTACGATCCCTCGACCCACACGTCGGCCTGGTTGCTCCGCTCCGGCTTCAGCTCCGGGTTGCCGACGAACTCCGCGGAGATCTGCGACTTCGAAGCCGGAAACCGGTCCGAGTAGCGCTCCAGCGCGTCGGCGGTGCGGACCGCGGAGCCCACGCCCACGAAGAGCGTCCAGTTGGCGCTGAGGCCGATTCCCAGCGTGGCGGCGGCGCTCAGGTTCACCTCGCTCTGGTCGAGGTCGGTCCCGACGTTCTCCGCGAAGAACTCGCTCGACGTATCGGCCCGCGCGGCCACGAAGTCGACGCGGCCAGCGAACGACAGCGTAAGGTCACCGACGAAATTCCGGTCGGCGCGCGCGAATACGCCGGCGTCGGTGATCGTCACGTCGGGCCACACGAGGTCTTCGAACAAAAGGGGCTGTGGATCGAGGTCGGCGCGCTTGATCGTCCGCACGGCGTTGCGGTTGGCCGAGTACATGTCGCCGCCGAGCTCGAGCTCCCACTCACTGAGTCCGAGCGTTCCCGCGGCGCGGGCGCCCACGACTTGCGTGGACGTCTCGACCGCGATGTTCAGCGGGAATGGCGGCATGCGATCCGGGTTCGGTTCCGCCGTCGGCTTCCCGGCGTTGGTCATGTTGTGGTCGACGTCGTTGTAATAGACGTGGAGGTCGACGTCGCGCAGCGTGCCGGCGCCGCTCGATAGATCCGCTTTCCAGCGCGCCGAAGTGTTCAACGTGTGGAAGAGATCCGCGTTGAGCAGCCGGCCCGGGTAATCGATCGGGCCGCCCTGATCCTGGTACCCGGCACCGAGGATCAGGCGCGAGTTCGCTCCCGTCTCGATGCCGAGCTTACCCCGTCCCTCCCAGCTCTCGAAATCGCCGGGGATCACGTTGCCGTCCCCGTCCTCGTAGTCATTGCCGTTCCGGAAGGCGCCGAAACCCCACCACGAGAGGTCTCCCTCGCGGCCGGACAACGAGCCCGAGGTTTCCGCGGCGTCGAGGTTGGTGTTGTAGCCGGCGGTAAGGTGGCCGTGTGTGCCTTCACGCGCCGGCGGAATCTGCTGGGTCTCGACCCGTATGGCGGCCAGGTTGCCGGCGCCCCACGTGAGCGCGTATGGACCCTTCGCCACCTGGACGCTCTCGAAGGCGAGGGGGTCGACGTGCGTCAACGGCGAGTCCATGCGGGCGGGACCGGCGGGGAAGCGGCGTTCGCCGTCGATGTAGCTGCCCACTTCCGTCTCCCGCAGCCCGCGCACGACGGGGTCGAGGCCGAGCGGTCCGCGGCGGACGGCGGCGACGCCCGGGACGCTGCGCAACAGCTCGCCGGGGTCGCGCGGATTCGCTTCCTGGATGCTCTCCTGCTCGAGCCGGCCCTCCGGGTGGAGGTCGGGGCGCAGGACGCTGACCGCCAGGCCTCCCAGCTCGATCGCCTTCACCTGCAGGGTCACGACGACCGTCACTCGCTCGCCCGCGGCCACGGTCACCGCACGTTCGGCGGACTCGTAGCCGATCGCGGTCACGCTGAGCGTGTGCGATCCCGGCGCGAGGCGGCCGATGTGGAAGCGGCCCTGCTCGTCCGCCGTGCTCCGCAGGCCCGTCTCCACCACGCTGACCAGCGCCGTGCCGATCGGCGCTCCGGTGCCGGCGTCGGTGACCCGGCCTGCGATCGCGCCCGTCTGCTGGGCGGCCAGTGGGGCGGCCGCCATGCAGGCGGCCAGCGCCGCCAGCAGCAGCGCCTTCGTGTGTATTCCGTGCATTGCATCTCCCGTAGTCATCCAGTCGGTCCCAGCCCGAAATGCGTGGGGTGCCGGGCAGGGGTGACGCGCATCCCTGCCGCCTGTGGGACAGTCCTGGTTCGTATCTGTCGTCGGATGTCGAACGTCGTCGCCGTCAGGCCTGCGTCGGCGGACCGTTCGGATACGGGAGGAACCACGGTTGGTAGGTGGCAGGTCGGGTTCCGTCGGGAGACAGGCCCGGCAGACGGAGCACGAGGGGTCCGAGCCGCGCCTGCACCGCCGGGACGGCGACCGCCGCGTGCGAGAGACCCGGCGCGCAGTCGCCGAGACAGTGGCAGGGCCCGCCGTGCTCGTGAGAAGGCTCGTTGGACGGCGGCGGCGCGAGGCGGGAATCGGCCGGGGCGTCGGACGCCGCCGCGTGCGGCATCCCGCTCATCGCCTGCATCCCGGCCTGGTGCCGCGGGCACGACAGCATCGTCAGCGGCGCCGTGGAGGCGCTCAGCCCGAATGCGGCGGCAAGGAACAGCCCCGCGGCCCGGAATCCCGGGTTCGTCCCCGGTCTACGTTTCAGCACGAGGCGCCCGGGCTCATTCGTCCTCCAGCATCCGCCGGCCCTCGGCGAGCTCGGCCAGGGTGTCCGCCGAGGGCGTCGGGTAGGCCAGGTGACAGTTCTCCAGGTTGCGAACGACGAGGTCCGCGACCGCCATTCGCATGAAGTCCTTGTCGTCCGCGGGGATCGCGTACCAGGGAGCCCACGGCCGCGACGTCCGGTTGAGGGCGTCCTCGTAGGCCCGCATGTACGCGTCCCAGTGCTGCCGCTCGCGCACGTCGCCGAGCGAGAACTTCCAGTGCTTTTCCGGCTCGTCGAGTCGGGAGAGGAAGCGCTTTCGTTGTTCGTCGCGCGACACGTTGAGCCAGAACTTGAGCACCATCGTTCCGGACTGGGCCAGGTGCTGTTCCCACGACGTGATCGTCTCGCAGCGCCGGAGCCACAGCTCGTCCAGGTCGTCGGGCACGTCGGGCAGACGCTGCGCGTCGAGGTATTCCGGGTGGACCCGGACGACGAGCACTTCCTCGTAGTGGCTGCGGTTGAAGATCCCGATTCGCCCGCGCTCGGGGAGGCAGCGGGCGGTGCGCCACAGGAAGTCGTGATCGAGCTCTTCGCGCGACGGCTGCTTGAACGAGAACACCTGGCACCCGGCCGGGTTCACGCCGGTCATCACGTGGCGAATGGTGCTGTCCTTTCCGCCCGCGTCCATCGCCTGGAAGACGAGGAGGAGGGCGATGCGATCCTGCGCGTACAGCATCCGTTGCAGGTCGCGCAGTCGGTCGACCGAGTCGTCGAGATGGTCCTCGAGCGCGTCTTCGGACGGCGTTCCGTCCGGTGGCCGTGTTAGGACGTCCGCCACCTGGAACGAACCGTCGAACGGAACCAGCCAGGGGCTCTCAGCCGCTCGAAACATTCGTCGCCCCGGGGTCGGAATGGCCGGGTTCGTCGTCCGCCTCACCCGGCAACGCCACCATGGTTTCGGCGAACCGGTCGAGGAACTCGCGCTCCTCGTCGGTCAGGCTCCCGACCCCCTGCGTGGCCAGCTTCTCCATCACTTCGTCGAACGCCTCGCGATTCACCTCGTGCAGGCTGTCGCGGTCGATGCGCCGCCAGCGCTTGATCGCCTCGCGGTCGCTGGCCCATTTCCGGCGGGGCGACGGGCTGCCGCGCTGCTTGAACTTCGCGGCGGCCGAGTTGCGGCTCATCACGCGCAGGTAGATCCAGGCCCCGGCGAATCCTCCCAGGTGCGCGTGGTGCGCGATCCCGTCCGACACACCCATCGAAGTCCGGACGATTCCGTAGATCGCGAGCCCCGTGAGCCCGAGCACCACCCAGCGGGCTTCGACGGGGATCACGAAGTAGAGGTAGAGTCGATCGCGCGGCCAGTAGTGCGCGTACGCCAGCATCACCCCGTAGATCGCTCCCGACGCGCCGACGATCGCGGCGTAGGGCGTGAAGAACGAGAAGGCGGCGGCCGCCAGGCCGCTCACGAAGTAGAGGCCGAGGAAGTGGCGCGGCCCCAGCCGATACTCGAGCCGGGGACCGAAGAAGAACAGCACCAGCATGTTCAACCCGATGTGGAGCAGGCCGCCGTGGATGAACATGTAGGTGACGGCAGTCCACGGACGCTGCAGGAGCTCGGCGGGCACGAGTGCGCCATACTGGCCGATGGCGGGTGCCAGCGCCTGCGCGAAGAATACCGCGAAGTTGGCGATCAGCAGGCGCTTCACCCACGGGGTCATGCCCCCCATTCACTACTCCATCAGATCGGTAACCAGTAGGTCGCTTTGACCGCGAAGAAATTACGTCCCGGCTCGCCGGGGGTGTCCCACAAGTCCCCGATCCCGGCCGGGTCGGGCCCGGTTTCGAAGCCGAAGCCGCCCCGGTCGAGCTGCCAGACCAGGAACAATGTACTGCCGGGCAGCCACTCCCAGCGCATCACGAGGTTGCTCCGGAACGAAAGCGCCCGAAAGTCCTCGCGGATGAACGAGAACTGGCTCGGGCCGTCGGTCACGGTGATCTCGTGCGGCGCGTCGCCGCCCGATTCGTCGATCGTCGTGCCCGCCGTGCCGTACAGCAGCAGATCGGTGCTGCCCGGCGTCAGCAGCTCGCCGAAGTCGGTATATGCCCCGGTCGCGGCGAACGGCTCGAAATACCCCTCGAGGCTCAGGTCCGGCGAGAAAGCGTAATTGGCTCGGATCCGCGCCGACAGCGTGTGGCGGCTGATAGTCCCGAACACGTAGCGCCGCCCGAACGTCTCGGCGCGGCCGTTCTCGAGCGCCGTCACGAACTGCCGGGCGTTCACGCTCCGCGTGTACGACGGATTGAACGAGAACTGCCACGCGCCGCCCGGCCGGTACTGGAGGCCGAGGCCCGTCTGGACGACCCAGCCGCCGATGTCGTCGTCCTCGAGGTAGAGGAAGACGTCGCCGTTGAGCCGTCCCTGGAACGGGGACCGCAGCCTGATGGATCCGGCCACCTCCGTGGGGGTGCCCATCAGCGGTCCGCCGCGCGTCTGCGTGTCGCTCAGCGCACCCGGCCGGAAGTCGAATTCGGCGTTGGCGCCCCAGTAGTTCCGGAGCTGGAGGCCGCCCCGCAGCTCGAGCTCGGTGAACAGGCGGTTGCCGTCGTAGTTCCACGTGCTCTGGACCTCGGAGCCCACCTGCCAGTTGCGGAACGTCCCGACGTCGTTCTCGGTGTAGCTGAGATCGACGCCTCCTTCGAGGCGATCGGCCCGGCTCAAGGCCCCGGCGTCGTTGATGTCGAAGCTCGGTGAAGTCGCGGTACCCTCGGCCTGGAACAGCCAGTTCTCGCCGTCCCGCCGATCGAACGCGAGGTGGGCACGGTATCCGGTGAGCGAGGTTCGCGTCGGATCGAACTCCACGTGCCCGGCATCGGGGCGCTGGAAGTAATGCGAGCTGAACTGCTGCACACGGGCGATCGCTTCCTCGGTGCCCGCGATGTGGCTGCCTTGCAGAACGACCTGGAGTGCCGTCAGGCCGCCATCGAAGCGGAGCCGCATGTCGGCGCCGCCGGCGTACGCCTCGCGATTCATGCGCAGCGCGAGCGGATCGCCGTCCGAGAGGTCACGGCGCACGCCCGTGAAGGCCAGCCCGACGGCGTTGTTGGCGTTGCCGAATTCCTGCAGACCGCGCAGCACGAGCCAGCCCGTGGCCGGCTCAACCCGGGCCTGCCCGAATTCGTCGGCCGGCGCGTCGAAGTATTCGGCCGATTCCTGCGCGGTCACCGCCCCGAGGGCTCCGACCGACAGCCCGCCGGAGGTGCGGCCCGTGAGCTTCGCCGCTCCGAGGATCGTCGTCGCCTGCGGGACGTCGGCGTAGGTCCCCGGGGGCGAGCCGTGCGGTCGCTCTCCGATTCGCCGGGAGAAGAACAGGTGGTTCGCCTCGAGCAGATCGGCGTTCTCCACGAAGAACGGCCGTCGCTCGTCGAAGAAGGTCGGGAAGGCCGACAGGTTCACCTCTGCGGGGTCCGCCTCGACCTGACCGAAGTCGGGGTTGAACGTGGCGTCGAGCGTCAGGCCCGAGCCGACGCCCATCTTGAGATCGGCGCCGATCCGCCCGTTGAACTCCGTGCGGTCCTGGAATGGGTTGTCGGGGTCGAGGAGCTCTTCGCTCGTTACGCCGAGGTCGGAGGCGACGTACGGTACGAGCTCGATCGGCCGCCGGGCCTCGATGCCGCTGAGTCCCACCAGATCGCCGAACCACGAGGTCCAGCCGCTCTCGTCCTTGGGAACGGGCGCCCAGAACAGGTCCTCGAACCGGCCGGGGATATAGCGGTTGATGTTCACGCCGAACGTCAGGTTCTCGGATTTGTTGAAGCGGAGCTGCGAGAACGGAATCGCCATCTCGGCGAACCAGCCCTCGTCCGTGACCCGGGCGTCGGCTTTCCAGATCGGCTCATAGGAGAAATCACGGTCGAACTGGGCGTCTGAGGGCGTGAAGTAGTCGACCCGCCCGCCCGCCGCGGTGACGGTGAACGTGTACGACGTGCGACGGTTGAGGTACGAATCGATCGAGATCTTCAGGCGATCCGATTCCCCGTTGTCGTCGCGCCGGGCGAGATTCGCCCGGATCTTCGACGGGTCGGGATCATACATGCGGCCGGCTACGTACAGGGTGTTCTCGTCGTACGCGAACGCCACTTCGGTCCGGACGGTGGGGCGGGCGCCCTCGATCGGCTCGATCTGGATGAAATCGCTGGTCCAGGTGGCGCGCTGCCAGATTGGATCGTCGAGGCGGCCGTCCACGTCGACGCTCTCGTCTTCCTGCAGGCGAGTCGCCCGTATCGAGCGGCCTTCACAGCCGGAGTTGGTTCGCCGGCACACGCCCGCGAGCTCGGCCCAGTTCTCCGGGACCTCGGCCTGCGTCTGCTGTCGCGCCGCTCCTTCTTCCTGTCCGTGCGCGGCGGACGGATGCAGAAACACCGCCGCGGCGACGAGCGCCGCGACGGTGCCACCGGTTCCGAGCGAAAGATGTTTCAGAGTCCTCGCGAGTCTCAACACCACCGCACCCTCACCCTGTACGTGATCTTCTCTTCCCCGCGCGCGGGGACTTTGATCTCGAACTTGAACGTATGCGCGTCCAGCTTCTTCGCAGCCCGGCTGGCGGACACGACCTCCCAGTCTCCGCCTACCGGCTCCACGACCTCCACTACGGCCGCTTCGTCCTTGTGGTTCCGGAGGCTGATTTCCCACGAGCTCTCGGAGACGCAGCTCCCGAGAACCTCGTAATCCGTCTGGCGCCGGTCTCCGACCACGTCGAACGCCTCGCCCATCTTAATCGACACGGTTTCGCCGCGCGGCGTGTGATCGATCCGGTCCTCGCCCACGAACTGCTGGGCGCCCGACGCGTCGCGCTTGTAGACCCGGACGACACCGGCCGGCAGCGGCATGCCGAGTCCGTTCTTCTCGGCGTTCTCGAAGTCGAGGTATACGCCGACCTTCTGATTCGAAACCACCTGGCCGTAGGACCCCCGATAGTACTGCGCGGCCCCGTAAAAGATCAGCCGCTTCTCGAGGCCGAAAGACGGAGACTCGAGCAGGCTCACCTGCTTCTGCTCGTTCTGGCGGACGGTGGTCGGCCGGCCGAGCGTGTAGAGGTGATACTCGAAGAACGCTTCCTCGGCGAAACCCGTTGCATCGGCGGCCGCGGCTTCCATCACCTGGGCCCTGCGCATCATCTCGTTCCGGCCGACTCGCTGGACGTCGCCGGCGACGAGCTTGAGGGTCGCGTCCTCGTACGTCGCACCACTCTGATTCGTGAGCGTCACCCAGCCGGTGATCCCCGCGTGCTCGTCGTCTTCGTCGAGGACCATCACGTAGTCGGACTTCCAGTTCAGCCCGCCCGTGAGATACGAGGCTTCGACCCGCTGCCGGTCCATGCCGCTGTCGAGCAGCCACACGAGCGTCGGGCTGGCGATGAGGTCGTCGGGCACCTCGGGAAACGACAGCCGACCGGGCACGTTGTAGGTGATCTCGTCGTCGATGCGGAGGATCGGCCCGCCGTTCACCGACAGGACCTCGGCCTCCTTCACCTCGTCGCGCTTCTCCTCCTGGTTCCAGACGTGCACCTTCACGGTGCGTCCGACGTACTTCTCCAGCAGCTTCTGCGGATTGAGCAGGTCGTAGCGGTAGTTCTGCTCCAGCACCGTCAGGCGCCCGCCATCCGACAGGCTGCGGATGTGCACCGTCTCCGGCTGGATCGAGGAAGCCACGTCCCCGAACTCGAGGCCGAGAAGACCGCGGCCGAGGTCGAGCGTCCGGATCTCCCGCACGAGGCCGAAGTTCTGGTTGTAGACCGTGATCGTCACCGATTCGCGGTCCGCCGCGCCGGACGTACGGGTCGTGGTGTCGGTGACGGTTTGCCTCTGCGCGGTCGCGGCCTCCGCCACGCCGGCGTCGGTCACATCGGGCGTTTCCGCGGCCGGCGCCGCGGCGAGGGTGAGCAGACAGGCCCACATCATTCTGGACATCGTTCGTCTCCGGGTTCGGGAAGCGTGATCCTTCCGTTCCCCCCGAATGACGACCGGGCCGCGATCTCTTGCACACACCGTCGGCCGGTGCGGCGCCGACCCGTCCCCAGTTCAGTCCTTCCGGACCCCGGGCGGCTCGAGCTCCGCGAGGGTCCGCAGATTCCCCCCGGCCCGCACGAGCAGCAGGAACATCATCGTGGCGACGGCGAGCAGTCCGAAGACGTCGAACGCGGTGAACGAGACGCCGAACAACCGGAAGGGCAGCGGCGTCCAGACGATGGCCAGCGTGTTCAGCGTGATGAGCATTAGCCGCGTCTCGGTGGGTCCGATCGTGCCGTGCCCGAGCGTGAACTTTCCGAACACGTGGGTCTCGAGGTACACGTTGACCGAGAGCAGCAAGTAGGCGATCGCGATCGCGAGGCCGACCGACAGCAACATCAGCGGCGAGAACCCGAGGCCGAGGCCGATGACGAGCGTCGAGTAGGCGTCGGTGAGGTGGTCGAGATAGAAGCCGTAGCGCGGACGCTCGATCTTCCGGGTGCGAGCCAGGGTGCCGTCCAGGCTGTCCCCGTACCACTGCACGACGAGCAGGCCGCTCGCCGCCCACAGCCAGGCCAGGTCGCGGTTGGAGAGCATGTAGGCTGCGCCGATCCCGGTCGAGGCCAGGAGGCCCAGGATCGTCAGGTGATCCGGCATCACGCGGGCCGGCAGGGCGCGGGCCAGCCGCGGCAGGGCCCATGCCTCGAAGCGGGCGAGGGCGAACCCCCCCGTGCGCTCGTGCTCCCCCGAGCGGCGCTTCTTCATGACGCCGGCCCGTCGCGATCGACGACAAAGGCGTCCCGCTGGGCGGTGGGGACGAGGACCAGGTCGAACACGTTGACGCGCTCCGGCCGGCTGGCCACGTACCATACGGCGTCGGCCACGTCGTCGGCCGTCAGCGGTTCGAAGCCGTCGTACACGGCATCGGCCCTCTCCGCGTCACCGTGGAAGCGGACGACCGAGAATTCGGTTTCGACGAAGCCCGGGTCGACGCTGGAGGCTTTCACCCCGGTGCCCGCGAGGTCGACGTTCATGCCCTTCGTCAGCGCCGCGACGCCGAACTTGGTGGCGTTGTAGACGTTTCCCCTCGGATAGACCTGGTGGCCGGCGGTGCTGCCGATGTTGATCACGTGCCCCGAGCCGCGCTTCACCATCCCGGGAAGGATGGAGCGGGAGACGAACAGCAGGCCCTTCAGATTCGTGTCGATCATCCGGTCCCAGTCGTCCGGCGATCCCTCGTGCAGGAAGTCGAGTCCGGCGGCGAGGCCGGCGTTGTTCACCAGCACGTCCGGCACCCCGGCGTCGCCCGCCAGGGCACAGGCCGCCTCGCCGACGGCTTCGCGATCGCGCACGTCGACGACGGCCGTGTGCACGGTCGTCCCGAATTCGAGGGTCAGCTTCGAGGCGAGGTCTTCGAGCCGGTCGCCGCGCCGCGCCCACAGGGCGAGGTCGTGGCCCTCAGCGGCGAATCTCCGGGCGCAGGCCGCGCCGATCCCCGAGCTGGCGCCCGTGACCAGGGTGAGGGGAGGATCCTGGCGGTCGGCGCTGGCATCGGACATGGAGGTCTCCGTATGGGGGTTCGGGGTTGACGACCGATCTCCAAACTGGGCACGGGAGCCCGAGCGCCGCTAGGTTTCGGGCATGGCCGAGCCGCCGGATGCCGACTCCGAACGAACGTGGCTTCTTCCCGTCCTGGCGCGGGTGGCACGGCTCGCCGTTCACGCTTTCTACCGTTTCGAGACCAGTGGGGAGACGCCGCCAGGCGGCGGACCCGTGCTGTTCGCGGCCAACCACCCCAACTCGCTCGTCGACCCGGCCTTCGTCGCGGCCGCCGCCGGTCGGCCCGTGCGCTTCCTCGCCAAGGCCCCCCTGTTCACCGACCGCCTCGTCGGCTGGTTGATACGGGCCAGCGGCGCGATCCCGGTCTACCGCCGGCAGGACGATCCGACGCTGATGCAGCGCAACCGCTCGACCTTCGCGGCCGTGCACGCGGCGCTCGAGGGAGGCGCGGCGGTGGGGATCTTTCCGGAGGGCATCAGCCATAACGAGCCACGCCTGGCCGAGCTCCGCACCGGGGCCGCCCGAATCGCGCTCGGGGCGAGTCGCGGGATCGGCGGGGCGTTTCCGATCGTGCCCGTCGGCATGCTGCTCGCGGACAAGGGACGCTTTCGGTCGCGCGCTGCCTCGATCGTCGGGCCGCCGGTCGCATGGTCGGACCTCGCCGGCCGGTCCGAGGAGGACGTCGAGGCCGTACGCGAGCTCACGGCCCGAATCGGAGACGCGTTGCGGGACGTGACGGTGAACCTGGACTGCTGGGAGGACCTGCCCACCGTCGAATGCGCCGAGGCGGTGTACGCGGCGGAGCTGGACCTCGACCGCACGCCCGAAGAGCGACTGCGACGGATGCGGGAGGTATCGGAGACGCTGACCCGATACCGCCGTGACGACCCCGAGCGCATCGACAGCCTCTACCGTGCCGTAGAGCGCTTTCGGGGCCAGCTCGTGGCGCTCGGTCTCGGTCCGCACGACCTGGACGCCCGCCCGACGATCGGTCGGGCGATCGCCTGGTTCTTCCGTCGCACGGTCCTGTTCCTGGCGGGCGGACCGCTCGCAGCCGCCGGAGCCGTCGTGTTCTTCGTGCCGTACCGCGCGACCGGCTGGATCGCCCGGCAGCCGGGCCTCGACCCCGACGTGCGGTCGACCTGGAAGATCCTGGCGGGCGCGGTGTGCTACACGGTCTGGGTCCTGCTCATCACCGGGCTCGTCGGCTGGTGGCTCGGACTCCCGGCGGCGCTGCTGGCGCTCGTCGGGTTACCCGTTCTGGCGCTCGTCACGTCGGGTGTCCGGGACTCGTGGGTGGACGCCAGCCTCGACGTTCGCCGCTATCGGACGCTGCTGCGCAGCGGCGACGTCCTGGAGCGTCTCCGGGAACACCGGCGCGTGCTCGCCGAGTCGCTCGAGGTCATGCGCGTCACGCTGGATTGACCCGATTCGCCCCCCCGTCCGCGCCCGGACGGTCGCAGGGCACGTGACTTGCTCTCCTCGAGGGTCGTCTGGACAGAGACGGCGGGTTTCCGGACCGAACCACCACGACGGGAGCGTCCGATATGTACGGCATCATGCACGAATGGCACGGAGTTGCCAGAAAACGCACCATACGGCGCAGGGCGGCCGCCGGAGGACTCGCGCTCATCCTCGGATCGCTGACGGCCTGCGGAGGCGGACACGAGCTGGCCCGGTACGATTTCGTCGGTAAGACCGTGGCCGTCGCCGACTACCCGGCACCGGCCCCCGATCTGCGCACCGGAGACTATGAGGTCGACGACGACGACGTCATCACGGCGGTCGTCGACGCCGGTTCACGCGTCGCGAAGGAGGTCGAGGCACGCCGCGCCCGCACCCGGCTCGACAGCGCGGCGAACCTGGTCGACGTACGCCGCCGGTTGTCGGAGCGCACGCTGCAGCGAGCCGCCCGCTATCTGGGGGCCACGATGGTCGACGAGCCGGCCGCGGCGGACTACCTGCTCGAGATCTACGTCCGGCAGTTCGGAATCGACGCCCGCTCCCGGTCGGCGCGCGTGTTCATGAAGATCGAGGCCGTGCTTCTCGACCGCCGGACCGGGCACGAAGCCTGGAGCGTCGTCGTCGACAGCCACGATCGCCTCACGCCCTCGGTGAAGTCCGACCTCGTGCCCGCCGACATCGTCACCGCGGGCACGCTGCGGGAGCTGACCGTGGAGGACATGCGGCTCGCGCTGGCCGGCCTGACCGATTTCACGGCGGATTACACGACCAACGAGCTGCGGGAAGATCTGCGCGACGCCCGCCACTGAGGCGAGCGCGGACCGGCAAGCCTACGAGTCGGGCACGATCGTGATCGTGGCCGGATAGTCCATCGGCCCGAGTGGCGTCTCGATCGTCGGCGCCGCGCGCAGCTTCACGTCCGGCGATTCGGAACGGACACCGGCGGCGCGCAGCGCGAGCTCCAGCAAGTCGCGGCCGGAACCGTCGAAGAACTCCACCAGGTTCAGCTGCACGTCCACCGGCACGATGCGCGGTTCGCCGGGCGGCAGCACGATCTCGCGGTCGACGACCCCTTCGACGGTTTCCCGGTCGTCGAGCAACAGCGTCCAGGCGAAGCGAACCATGCGGGCCGTGGTTCGGTTGTCGGCCGGGTTCTCGGCCCTGACGTCGACGGTGAACGCGAAGGGGACGTCGTCATCCGCCAGGGCCGCCGCGAGACGGGCGGCGTCGACGGCCGAGAGATCGTCCACCGACCGGATGCGATTCAACTCGATGCCGGCCAGCCGTCCACCGCCGACACCGTCGATGGCGAACTCGACCTGCCGGAGGGCCGCGATCTGCTGCAGGGTGGCGCAGCCGCCGGCCACCAGGACGCTCGCCCCCACCCAGACGGCCGCGCGAACCGGAAGGAGCCGCCGGCTCACGCCCCGTTCATCAGGTTCTCGGGGTTGAGCCCCTCGAGCTCGGGCAGCACGAAGATCCCGTCCTCGCGGATCAGCCGATCGTCGAACCAGAGCTCACCGCCGCCGTATTCCGGGCGCTGGATCAGCACCAGGTCCCAGTGGATCTGGCTGCGGTTCCCGTTGAACGCCACGTCGTAGGAGTTTCCGGGCGTGAGGTGGATGCTGCCGGCGATCTTCTCGTCGAACAGGATGTCGCGCATCGGTTCCCGGATGTACGGGTTGAATCCGATGGCGAACTCGCCGATGTAGCGGGCCCCTTCGTCCGAGTCCAGCACCGTGTTCAGGTGCTCGGAGTTGTTGCTGCGGGCTTCGACGATCCGTCCGTCTTCGAATCGGAAGAACACGTCGTGGTGCGAGTGTCCCTGGTAGAGCGTCGGCGTGTTGTACTGGATCGTCCCGTTGATGCTGTCGCGCACCGGCGCCGTGTAGACCTCGCCGTCGGGGATGTTCCGCTTGCCGTCGCACGGCTGGGCATCGATGCCCGCGATGCTGAACTCCAGGTCGGTGCCGGGGCTCACGATCCGCACCCGATCGGTGGCCTCGACCAGTTCGAGCAGCGGAACCAGCGCCTTCGACATCTTCTCGTAGTCCATCGTGCAGACGTCGAAGTAGAAATTCTCGAACGCCTCGGTCGGCTTCCCGGCCAGCTGCGCCATCGACGGCGTCGGCCAGCGCAGGACGACCCACTTCGTCTTCGCGACCCGGATGTCGGAGTGCACCCGCTTCCAGATCAACCGCTCGAATGCGTTCATCGCCTCGGCCGGGACGTCGCTCAGCTCGGACACGTTGGGGGAGCCGCGGACGCCGATGTAGGCGTCCATCTGCTCCATCATCGCCTCTTCCGTCTTCGCCATCGCCTCGAGCTGGGGCTCCGTCGCCTCGAGCAGCAGCCGGCGCATGATCTGCTTGCTCTTCAGGAACACGTTGGGGTGGGCGCCCGCCGCATGAGCCAGCCGTATGAGCTCACAGGTGAATTCGTGCGGCACGTCGATCGCTTCGATGAGGATCTTCTCGCCTGGCTGGAGATCGCAGGAATAGTGGATCAGGGTCTCCGCCAGGCGGGATATGCGCGCGTCGATCATGCTCCGTTTCCTTCCGCTTCCTCGTCCTGCTTCGGCGCCCAGTTCGTGGTCTCGCCGCCGGACGTGATCGACAGGGTCACGAGGTGCAGGTTCAAACCTGCACCGACCCGGAAGCCGGCCACCCCGTCCAACGGCAGATCGGCCCGCGGCAGACGCGCCACGGTGTCGCCGTTGAGCTCGAAAGCCACCTCGTCCGCGCCGACCGTCACGCCGAGCGCGTTGCGCGCCGGGCCCTCGTCGTCCGGCAGCGCCACCGGCCCGGCGTCCGGGCCCGCGAGGTCGACGATCTCGAACCCCGTCTGCAGGTCGCGCGGTTGCCGTTGCCGGATCACCCACCGGCCGTCGAGGCCCACCTCGAACGACAACCAGGTCGCCGCGTCGCCGTCGAGGTCGCGGCCTCCGACGAACAGGCCGTACGTGTTCGGGGAGTCCCCGCCGAACATGAAACCGTCCGTAGTCACCGTGAACTCGCCCCGGGCCGTCGCCGCCGGGTGGTAGAACAACACGGACGGGGAGGTCGTGACGTGAAATCCGGGCGGCATGGCGACGAAGCGTTCCGCCCGGGTCCGCCAGCCTTCGGGCTGGCTCAAGACCTGGGCTCCGACTGGCGGCGCCGCCACGAGGGCGGCCGCCACTACGGCCCCGAGCAACGAAAACCTGTCGCACCAGCGCATGCAGCTACTCCACGTTTGAGGCGCCGGGGCGAAGCGCCGTCGCATCATCGAGACGGTCATGAAAAAGCGGTACCGGTCATGCGGGCGCAAGTGGAATTGCCGCGACGGGGCCCGCGCGTCCAAGTTGCTCCGCATGTCTCAACAAGGTCTCCAGGTCGCGCTCGTCGTCGCCGCCGTGTCGGTCGCGTCCGTGGCGTGCGATGGCCTCGACGAACTCGGAGGTGCCGGCGCGGGCCCGGTTCCCCCGGGGCCGTTCGCCGAGATGAGCGCCCCCGCCGGCGAGAATTCGCGCACTCCGCGTCTCGCCTCGCGAGCCGGGCGGATGATCCTGTCGTGGCAGGCGGCCGGTGCGGGGGACACGGCGCACGTGCGCTTCGCGATGCTCCGCGGGCGGCGATGGACTCCTGCCCGCACCGTCGTGTCCTCGCCCACGCTGTTCGTCAACTGGGCCGACTATCCTTCGGTCGTTCCGCTGGCAGGCGATTCCCTGGCGGCTCACTGGCTGCAGTATAACGGTCCGGGGACCTACGCCTACCAGGTGCGTCTCGCCGTCTCTCACGATGCCGGGGCCAGCTGGTCGCTCCCCTTGATTCCTCACGAGACGAAGACGGAGACCGAGCACGGCTTCGTGACGCTGCTTCCGGTACCTGGCGGGCTGGAGGTGTTCTGGCTCGACGGCCGCGCCTACGAGGGCGGGGCGCAGCAGATGAGTTTGCGCAACACCCGGGTCGGGACCGACGGCCGCCGCGGGCCCGAGGTCGTTCTCGACGAGCGCACCTGCGACTGCTGTCAGACCGGCGTGGCCGCGCTCGGGGACACTCTCATCGTCGTATATCGGGGCCGATCGAACGGGGAGATCCGGGATATCGAGGTCGTCCGGCGCGTCGACGGCGAATGGACGTCGCCAGTGCGGGTGCACCGGGACGGTTGGCGGATCGAGGCCTGTCCGGTGAACGGTCCCGCCATCGCGGCGGCAGAAGGACAGGTCATGGTGGCCTGGTTCACCGCCGCGGGCGGCGAGGCCCGAGTGCTCGGCGCCATGTCCACGGATGGCGGGGCCTCGTTCGGCCCGGCCTTCACGCTCGACGAGGGACGGCCGATCGGTCGCGTGGCCGCGATTCCACTCGACGATGGTGGGGTGGCCGTCGGCTGGGTCGAGGCGCTCGAGGCTGACGACGGGGGGGCAGAGGTTCGGGTGCGCCTCATCGATCGGGAGGGCGCCGTGTCGCCGTCCACGTCGGTCGTTCGGGGGGCCGCGGCGCGTGCGTCCGGCTTTCCGAGCCTGGCCGAACTCGACGGCGACCTGTTCGTGGCCTGGACGGACGCGGACGCGAACGTCGTGCGTCTCGCCCGAGGGACGATCCCTTGAACCGACGTCCGGTTCCGCCGATCCTCCGGGAGCTGCACTTTGCCCGCGACCTGAACGCCCGGAAGAGGATGCGATGGACCTGCACATAGAAAACGTGACGCTGCTGGACGGATCTCGCGCCCATCTCGGGATCACCGGGAATCGGATCTCCCACCTCGGCCCACAGGCGCCCGACGAAGAAGCCGGCCGCACGATCGACGGCACCGATCGGCTGGCTTTGCCGGGTCTGGTCAACGCTCACACGCACGCCGCGATGACGCTGTTCCGCGGCTACGGCGACGATATGCCGCTGCGGCCGTGGCTCGAGGAGCGGATCTGGCCGGCCGAGGCGAAGCTCACCGACGAGGACGTGTACTGGGGAACGCGCCTCGCCTGCGCGGAGATGATCCGTACGGGCACGACGCTGTTCAACGACATGTACTGGAAGGTGCCGAACGCGGTGCGCGCCATCCAGGACGCCGGCCTGCGTGCGACGGTGTCGGCGGGCCTCATCAGCGGCGGATTCATGGGCGATCTCAAGGGCGAGATGCGGGAGCTGATCGCCGCGTACGAAGGCGGCGAATTCGGCGAGCGCGTTCGCCTCGCGATCGCGCCCCACGCGCCGTACACGGTCACCCCGGAAGACCTCGAGTGGTGCGCGCAATTGGCCGCGGACCACGATCTGCCGATTCAGATCCACCTCTCGGAGACGCTGCGCGAGGTGGAGGAATGCGTGGCCGAGCACGGTTTGCGTCCCGCGTTCCACCTCGAACGGCACGGAATCCTCGACCGCCCCACGACGCTGGCGCACGGCGTGTGGCTGAACCGCGACGAGCTGGCCATGCTGGCGACGCACCCGGCGACCGTGGTTCACAACCCGGTCAGCAATCTCAAGCTGGCGTGCGGCCAGGGCCGGGACGTGCGTGGATGGTTCGACTATCCGGGGGCCAGGGAAGCAGGGGTCAACGTCGCGCTCGCGACGGACGGAACGGCCTCGAACACGAACCTCGACATGTTCGAGGAAATGAAGTTCGCCTCGCTGATGGCGAAGCATTCCTCGGGCGATCCGACCTGCATGCCGGCCGCCGAGACGGTGGAGATCGCGACCCGCGGCGGGGCGGACGGGATGGGCTGGACCGATGCCGGGCGGCTGGAAGTCGGCGCCCTGGCGGACGTGATCCTGCTCGATCTCACCGAACCGACGCTCACGCCGATGCACGATCCCGCCAGCCACGCCGCCTACGCGGCGAACGGCCAGTGCGTCCACACGACGATCTGCAACGGGCGCGTGCTCATGGAGGGCGGCGCGATCGAGGGCTACGAGGAGATCCGGGTCCGGGCGATCGAGGCCGCGAGGAGGGTGACGGGGGAGGGCTCGTGAGCTCCGTCCGTCCGGCCGCTTCGGGCCGGACACCGGTGCTGACCGTCCTCGCGGTCCTGGCATTTGCCGGACCGCTGGCCGCGCAACAGGCGACCGACGCGAAGCCGGGTGACCGGGTACGCTTCGTCGCCGCGCCGGAGGTTCCGGAGCTCGTCACCGGGCGCCTGGAGCA
>JASFRN010000043.1:0-20679 GCA_050114915.1 Gemmatimonadales bacterium
TGGTAGCCGTAGCGAGACACCGTGCCGCCGGCCAGCTGGACCATGGCCACGGCCCCGACCGCGTCGGAGGGCACCATGGTCGCGTCGCGCGGCGTCATGACGGTCGAACCACCCGCTCGCCGCACGTGCCACGCGTCCTCCGTGGTGCCGGTCGCGGCAAGCACCTGGGTCTCGTTCATCCCGAGCCACACCTCGTTGCGCACCACGGCGTCGCACACGTCTCCGTCGCACGTGGCGAGCGCCTCGGCCTCGATGTCCTGCTGTTCCTCCGCCTGGCGACGCCGCGCCTCGGCGCGCTGCTGCGCCTCGTACACGGCGGCCGAGCCGTCGTCGACCCGATCGCCCTGCTGAATGATCGGCTCCTCGTGCACGTGCTTCGTCGCGCAGCCGGCGCTCAGCACGAGCGCACCGACCATGAGTCCGAGGGAACCGGCCAACCGGGGCCGGACCCGTGTCCCGATATTCATCCGCTCATCCATGATTCCGTCTCCCTCGATCAGAGTCCGAGCGGCGGGCGCTCGATGTATTTCTTGATTTTGTGCTGCCCCGCCCACACGACCACGTTGCTCTCGAGATCGACCAGACGCGCATCGACCTGGTAGAAGACGATCTTCTCCTTGCGGCTGTTCAGCACGCCGCGCGACGTCTCCTCGTCCTCGATCGACTGGAGCTCGCCCTGGAGCATGTAACGGGCGCCCAATTCCTGGCCGATGCCGGCCCGCGTGCCGGCCCGGGCATTGTCCTGCTGGTCCTCGCGCTCGCCGCGCACTTCGGCGCGCTCGTCCCCACCGGCCACGAGGGTCACGGCGCCGCTGTTCACGAACGCGCGCTCGAGATCGCGCACGAACGTCTCGACGGGGATGTGCTCGGTGGAGCGGTTGCGGAACTCGCCGACGATCACGGGCGGCGCCGCGCCGCCGTTGGCGTCGGCATACCGATCGAGCCAGACGCCGTTCAGGCTCTGGTCGATCAGGGCCGCGGCCACCAGGCGCGAATCGGTGTCGTTCCACCGGCCGGACAGATCGGTGACGGCCGCCGGGTCGATGCGGCTCACGTTGGTCTTCGAGCAGGCCGCGGCAGTCAATGCGATAAACGGTACCGCGAGCCATGCGGACCGAACTCTGTTCCAACTCATGGTATCCCCCGGATTGTCGGTCATGCGCCCGCCCGGCCTGTCGTGCCGGCCCGGCCGCGCCCATCGAACGTCGACGCCATCCCTACGAAGACCGCAAGGTCCGTGCTTCACGGTCCGGTTTCTCCGCCGGGCCGATTCTACCCCGCCCGGTTCCCTTCCGTCATTGACACGCCGGCGCGCGGCGGGGACACTCACGCCATGAGCGCATCACACCTCAAAGACCGCATCCAGGCCAAAATCGTCACACCGGAGTCGAAGCGCAGCTACGTCCGGGGACTTTTTGGCCGTATCGCGGGACGCTACGACCTCACGAACGACATCATGTCGGCGGGTCTGCACCGCCGTTGGAAGCGGTTCGTACTGGAGCTCGCCGACATCGGTCCCGACGACGTCGTGCTCGATCTCGCCGCCGGCACCGGAGACCTCGCGCTGCGGGTGGCGGGACGTGACGGAAGGGGCAAAGGCCTGGTGCTCGCGGCCGATCTCACGGTCGAGATGATGCAGCATGGGCGGTCACGGGGGCACGCCGACAAGGTGCGATGGATGGCGTGCGACGCGATGTCGCTGCCGCTGGCGGACGCGAGCGTCGACCGGGTGGTGGTGAGCTACGGGCTGCGGAACTTCCCCGTCCTCGACCACTCGATCGCCGAGATCCGGCGCGTGCTGCGGCCGGGCGGCCGGTTCGTGGCCCTCGACTTCGGCCGCGCCGAACCGGCATGGCTGCAAGACGCCTACGTGAAGTATCTCGAGGCGTCGACTTCGGTGGCGGGTTGGCTTCTCCACCGCGACGTGGAGTCGTACCGCTACATTCCGGAATCGCTGCGGACGTATCCGGCGCAGCGGGGGGTCACGGCGTCGATGCAGCGCCAGGGGTTCGTGCGCTGCGGGTCGATAGACCTGGTGTTCGGGACGATGGCCGTGAACTTCGGCGACGTCCCGGGTTGAGCGGGTGGGTCAGCCGCCCTTCTGCTTCCAGATCGTGAGTTGCTTCTGACCGGTCTCGCTGCCCTCGAGACGCGCGGTCAGCGTGTCACCGTCCTGAAGGTCCAGGTCGTCCCGCATGTCCTGGGGAATCGTGATGCGGCCGCCACTGCCGACATTGACGGTCGTCTGGTACAGCACACGAAAAATCGCCATCCTCGAACCTCCGGGAAGCGTGTAGGGGCAGGCATACGAACGCCGAATATAGCACTTGCTGGCGGGTAACCGGAAAGGGTGACGTCAGAATTCACCGAATCACGGAGGACGGGTGGTGACATCAACGGCCGATCCGGTCGTGCGGCTCCGGGGTGTGAACAAGGCCTTCGGGAGCACACGAGCGGTCGAGAATCTCGATTTCGACCTGCCGCGCGGCACCGTATGCGGCCTGCTCGGACCCAACGGCGCCGGCAAGACGACGGCGATCCGGATCATTCTCGACATCCTCGGGCCCGACAGCGGCACCGTGGAGTTGCTGGGGCAGCCGGTGAGCGCCGACGTGCGCGGACGCGTCGGCTATCTGCCGGAAGAACGCGGCATGTACCAGAAGATGAAGGTCGGGGAACACCTGGCCTTCTTCGGCGAGATCAAGGGGATGTCGCACGCCGACGCTCGACGCGAGGCGGACCGCTGGCTCGAACGGCTCGAGCTCGACGCCCGCGCCGACGACCGGGTCGACACCCTCTCGAAGGGGATGCAGCAGAAGGTGCAGTTCATCGCCACGATTCTCCACGACCCCGAGCTGCTCATCCTCGACGAGCCGTTCAGCGGCCTCGACCCGATCAACTCCGAGCTCCTGCGCGAGATCGTGGTCGAGCGCAAGCAGGCCGGCACGACCGTGCTGTTTTCCACCCACATGATCGACGACGCGGAACGCATCTGCGACCGGGTCTGCATGATCGCCGGGGCCCGCAAGGTGCTCGACGGCACGCTGGCCGAGGTGCGAGCCGAGAGCGGGCGCAAGGACGTCATCCTCGTATTCGACGGCGACCGAAGCTTTCTCGGGGGCCTGCCGGACGCCTCGGTGACCGATCACGGCCGACGGGCCGAGATCCGGCTCCGTGAAGGATCCGATCCGCAGGAGGTGCTCCGCGCGGCCGTGAGCGCCGGCGCTCGCGTCGAGAAGTTCGAGATCGCCGAGCCGTCGCTGCGCGAGATCTTCCTCGAGCGGGCCGGGGCCCGCGGCCTGCCGGCCACGGAGCTCGAAGCCGCCCGCGCGCAGGCCGAAGCGGCCCGAGCCGCCACCACCGGGGAGGGACGATGAACCATCGCGTGATGGCGATCCTGCGCCGCGAGTACCTGCAGAGGGTCCGTAACAAGTGGTTCCTGTTCGCGACCCTGATCGTGCCGCTGCTCATGCTGGGCGCGACCTTCCTTCCCGCGATCATCGCCGAGCGCGGCGAGAGCCGCCCGATGACGATCGCCGTGATCGACGACACCGGCGACGGCCTGGTCGAGCGCCTGTCCACGGTCCTCGCCGAAGACAGCGTGGTCGTCAAGCCGTTCCGCGACGGCGGCCAGATCGAGACGATGCAGGAGCTGCGCGACTTCCTGTCCGAGGACCTGCCCTCCGCCCGTGAGACGGCGGAGGCGTTCCTGCTCTTCCCCCCCGACGCGGCCACGTTCGGCAGTCCGAGCATGATCACGGTCACCGACCTCGGATTCCGCGAGCGCTCGATCCGGGTCGCGACCCGCGACGCCGTCCGGTGGCTGCGGGCCCGCCAGGCGGGCCTCGACCCGGGCGCCGCCGATGCCCTGCTGGCGGACGTCGATTTCACGATCGAGCCCGTCGACCCCGAGGCCGCGCGAAGCGAGGTGTTCCAGTTCGTCGGCTTCGCGTTCGCGATGATCCTCTACCTGATGTTCCTGGTCTACGGGCAGATGGTCGCGCGCGGCGTGCTCGAGGAGAAGACCTCCGACATCGTAGAGATCCTGGTGTCGTCGGTACGCCCGTGGGAGATGATGCTCGGCAAGATCGTCGGGATCGGAGCCGTGGGGCTCACGCAGGTCGGCATCTGGGCGGTCGTCGCCTACACCCTGTCGCAGTTCGGGCTCATGGGCCGGGTCGGCGACATGATCGGAGCCACCGCGGACCTGGCGACGATGGCGTTCCCGTGGAGCATCCTCGTGTTCGCGTTCCTGTTCTTCGTGCTCGGCTACCTGATGTACTCCGCCGTGTTCGCGGGAGCCGGCGCGCTGCTCACCAGCGAGCAGGACATCCAGCAGGTGCTGGTGCCCGTGATGATGCCGATCGTGTTTCCGATCCTCATCGTCACCCAGGTGATCACCACCCCGAACCGGACGTGGATCGTCGCGACCTCGATGTTCCCGCTGTTCAGCCCGATCCTCATGCCGGTGCGCAACGCGGTCACGAACGTGCCCATGTGGCAGAACGCCGGCTCGATCGTGCTGCTGGCCCTGGCGATCTGGCTCGCCGCCTGGATCGCGGGAAAGATCTACCGGGTCGGGATCCTCATGAAGGGCAAGCGGCCGAGCATCCCCGAGCTCGTGAGGTGGATGCGGCACGGCTGAGGGGGGCGACGAGCCCGGGGAGACTCAGTCCGGCTTCCCGGGGCTCGCCGCCACGGCCCGCTCCAGCCCCGCCACGAGCGCCGCGCGAAACGCGGCCGGTCGGTCGACCCAGGAGTTGTGGCCCGCGTTCTCCAGCATGACGAAGGTCGTGTTCTCGAGCGGCGTGAGCTGGCTCCGGTGAAGGCCGCCGCCGAAACCGACCAGGTCGTGGTCTCCGATCAGGACCGTCACCGGGTACGGATGCGCGGCGAGGTCGTCGAGGAAGTCCCAGCCGGCGTTCGCGTTCATGCTCCGCCCCGCCGCCGACCCGGCACCCTGATCGTAGAACACCTGGCCGCCCTCCATCTGCCGCCAGCGCTCGATGTGGAAGATGTTGGAGTTGGCGAAGTAGATCCTCCACTTGTCCGTCAACTCGATGTCGCTGAGCAGCGAATCCGGCCGGTCGAGACCTTCCGCCGCCAGCTCGTCCTGCACCCGCGTCGAATCGCTGCGCCAGTCGTTGAACGCCTTCTGTTCCTCGCCGTAGAGCCCGGCGTCGTCCGCCCCGATGCGTGGCACCAGAGCATCGAGCAGCACCATGCCGCCCACGTGCTCGGGGTGGACCTCCAGGTATTTCATCGCCAGCCAGGTGCCCATCGAGTGTCCCGCCAGCGTCAGACGCTCCTGCCCGAGCTGGACGCGCAGCCGCTCGAGGTCGGCCACGTGGGCGTCGACAGATACGAGGGAATCGGGACAGGGGGAGCGGAGCGATCCACGCTGGTCGTAGAACACGAGGTGGTAGTCGTCCTCGAGTCCCCTGAACGGCGTCAGCAGATACGAGTGTTCGGCGCCCCAGCCGCCGTGCAGCACTACGACCGTGTCTCCGACGCCGAATTCACGCACATACAGCCGACAGCGGTCTCCGACGTTCAGGTACCACTCGCGCGCCGAAGCCAGCTGGGCGCTGTCGAGAGCATATTGCGACGGGGCGCCGGCGATGCTCACGGGTCCCACCGCGTCCGAGTCATCGGGCGTCGGCTCGGACTGCGAGCAGGCGACCGGTGCGCAGCCGAGAATCACGATCATCACGACTGGCAAACGAGTCGAGACGAAACGACCGTCACGCTGCATTCTGGTTCCTGGCTCAGGACTGCGGTTCCGACGTGCGGTGGCACATCGTCCTTTCAAGGTGGCGGCACACTGTGGTGCCACGCTATCACGATCCTGCGCTGGGCTACCGATCGCAGTTGCGGCGGGTCGGGCGCCCGCGGAGCTTCCACCGCATGAGACACCGAATGATGAGGGTCCCGATCCTCGCCGCCCTGCTCGCCGCCTGCGGGGGCGCGGGCGGCGACGGCGGCGGCACGACGCCGGTGCGCATCGCCTCGACCACTTCGCTCTACGACACCGGCCTGCTCGACGTGCTCGTCCCCGCCTTCCACGAGACCCACCCGGAGTACGACGTGCAGGTGGTCGCGGTCGGCACCGGCGAGGCGCTGGCGCTGGGGCAGCGGAAGGACGCCGACCTCGTGCTCGTCCACGCGCCCGAGCGCGAGGAGCAGTTCCTGGCGGACGGCTACGGGACACGCCGCACGACGTTCATGCGGAACGACTTCGTGCTGGCGGGGCCGGAATCCGATCCGGCAGAGATCGCCGACGCCACGAGCGCCGCCGACGCCATGACCCGCATCGCCTCGGCCGAAGCGCCCTTCGCCTCGCGCGGCGACGACTCGGGCACCCACATCCGCGAGCGTATGCTGTGGTCGCTGGCCGGCATCGCGCCGGAGGGCGACTGGTACTACGACGTGGGCCAGGGGATGGGCGCGACGCTCCTGTTCGCCGGCGAGAAGCAGGCGTACACGCTCACCGACCGGGCGACGCTGACCACGATGCGGGCGAGCGGACTCGACCTGGTCGAGCTCTACACGGACGGCGACGCGATGAAGAACGTCTATTCGGTGATCCCGGTGACCGACGCCGTCGAGCCCGAGGGCGCCGCCGCGTTCGAGGCATGGATCCTCGGGCCGGAGGCGGCCGACATCATCCGGGACTACGGCACCGAGGAATACGGGGCGCCACTGTTCCAACTGCTGCCGCACGAGGTGCCGGGGGAGTAGCCACTCGCGCTGCGGGCAATATGGAGCCATATTGGCTCCGTTATGGTGCCACAGTAAGCGGTCGTCCCCGTTTGATGGGTGGATGAAGATGCCGGTGAATCTCTCGATCAAGAACGTGCCCGATGCGCTCGCGAACCGCCTGCGCGAGCGGGCCGAAGCCGCCCACCGATCGATGCAGGGAGAGCTCATGGCGATCCTCGAGGCGGCGCTCGAAGAGAAGCCGCCGCTCACACCCGCCGACGTGCTGGCACGCAGTCGGCAGCTCGGTCTCCAGACCGATCGCGAGGCGGCCGACGACGTTCGACGTGACCGCGACGCCCGGTGACGACCGGGGGCGGTCGCCTGGTGGTGGTCGACGCCTCCGCACTCGCCGCGCTGCTATTCGGCGAGCCGGACGCGGCGGCGGTCTCCGACCGTCTCTCGGGCCGGCGACTCACGGCGCCCACGCTGCTTCGCTACGAAGTCGCCAGCGTATTCGTGAAGAAGCGCGGGCTGTACGAACCCCGCGCGGACGACCTCGCGGAAATGCTTTCGCTGTACCCGCTGCTGGGGATCGAAGAAGTGCAGGCGGACGCCTCCGCCGTCGCCGCTCTCGCGGTCCGTACGGGCCTGACGGCCTACGACGCCGCTTACCTCTGGACCGGCCGCATGCTCGACGCCCCGGTCGTGACGCTGGACCGTCGACTCGCGGCGGCAGCCCGCGACCTCGGACTCCCGACAGGCTGACCCGCACATCGTGAACCCGTTCGCCGAAGCGTGGCACCTGCTGATGGACGGCGACCCCTACGTGCTGGCGGTCGTCGTCCGCTCGCTGACGATCTCCGGCTCGGCGCTCGTCGTGGCGACGCTGATCGGCCTGCCGATCGGGGCGCTGATCGGCCTCTCGAACTTCCGGCTGCGGGTGCCGGCGATCGCGATCGTCAACACCGGCCTCGCCCTGCCCCCGGTCGTCGCGGGACTCGCGGTCTACCTGCTCCTCTCGCGCACCGGGCCGCTCGGCCACCTCCAGCTGCTATTCACGCCGTGGGCGATGGGGATCGCCCAGGTCGCGCTCGCCGGGCCCTACATCGCCGCCGTGACCCTGGCGGCGCTCGAATCGCTGCCGCCCGACATCGGTCTGCAGGCGCGCGGGCTCGGCGCGAACCGTCTGCAGGCCGCGCTCCTGCAACTCCGCGAGGTGAAGACGAGCCTCGTCGCGGCGGTCGCCGCGGGCTTCGGCGCGATCATCAGCGAGGTGGGCGCCGCGATGCTGGTGGGCGGCAACATCCTCGGCGAGACCCGGGTGATGACGACGACGATCGTGCTCGAGACCCGGCGCGGCCACTTCGGGATCGCGATCGCGCTCGGCGCCGTGCTCCTCGCCGTCGCGCTGCTCGTCAACGTCGTGCTCGCCGGGCTCGGGACGCGCACCCGGCGGCCGGTGCTGTCGTGAGCGACGCGGCGCGGCCCGCCGCCGACCCCGGAAGACCCGGCGGCGCACCTGGCGGAGCACCCGCCAGAGCACCCGCCGGAGCACCCGTCCTCCGGATCCGGGAGCTGCGCCACGAGGCCGGCGGCCGGACGATCCTCGACATCCCGGAGTTCGAGGTGCCGTCGAATTCGATGCTCGCCGTGCTCGGCCCGAACGGCGCAGGCAAGAGCACGCTGATGCGGATCCTGGCGGGCCTCCAGCGCCCGACCGCCGGTACGCTCGAGTTCGGAGGCCGGACCGGCGGCGCGGCGGTCGACGCCCTCCGCCGCCGCTCCGGCTTCGTGTTCCAGGCGCCCTACATGTGGACCGGCACCGTGCGGCGAAACCTGGAACTCGGCCTGCGCTTCCACGACGTCGACGAGGGCGAGCGGGACGAGCGAGTCGGAGCGATCGCGGCCCAGATCGGGCTCGAGCCCCTGCTCGATCGCAGCGCCGCGGAGCTCTCCGGCGGCGAGGTGCAGCGCGTCGCCCTGGCGCGGGCGCTGGTGCTCGATCCGGAGGTGCTGTTCCTCGACGAGCCGAGCTCGAACCTCGACGCCGAGGCGCACGCCGCGCTCCGGGAGGATCTCGACCGGGTCGCGCGAGCCCGGGCCGGCGCGATCGTGCTGGCCACGCACGAGCGATCCGACGCGTTCTACCTGGCCGACGACATCGCCGTGCTGCGGGCCGGCCGGCTCGTGCAGCGCGGGACGCCGTCGGAGCTGTTCGAGAATCCGGCCGACTCGTTCATCGCCGGGATCACGGGCGCGGAGCTGGCCATGCGCGGTACGGTCACGGGCGTCGAAGGCGAGCTTCTGACCGTCCGCGTGGGCGACCACGAGCTGCAGGCGGTGGGCGAGGCGAAGGCCGGGGAGGCGATCAAGCTCGCCTACCGGCCCGAGGACCTGTTCCTCTCCCGCGTCGCTCCCGAGGGCGGCAGCGCCCGGAACCGGTTCCGCGCCCGGGTGACGGACGTGCGCTCGCTCGGCGCCCTGGTGCGGGTCCGGTTGTCGGGTCCCGCCGAACTGGTGGCGATCGTCACCCGGGCGGCGGCCGACGAGCTGGAGCTGGCGGAGCGGCCGGAGGTATGGGTACAGATCAAGGCCACGGCGCTGCACGGCTTCGTGATGTGAAGCACGGCGACCGCGACATTTCGCGGTCGATCCGGCCCCCGGCGCCGTCTCGGGCTCAGTCGCCGCGCTCGTTCTCCGCGATCCACGTCTCGACGTTCGCCCGCAGCATCGGCAGCGTGACCGCCCCGTCGGCGAGCACCCGGTCGTGGAACGCCCTGACGTCGAAGTCCCCGCCGAGACGCCGCTCGGCCTCCTCCCGGAGTCGCCGGATCTCCAGGTTGCCCAGCAGGTAGCTCGTCGCCTGCCCCGGGACGGCGATGTAGCGATCGACCTCGGAGGTCACGCTGCCCCGCGACTCGGCGGTGTGCTCGAGCATGTAGTCGATCGCCCGCTGCCTCGACCAGCCGAGCACGTGGATCCCGGGATCGACGACGAGCCGGGCCGCCCGCAGGGCCGCGCTCGACAGCCAGCCCATGCGGGCGACGTCGGACGTGTAGATCCCCATCTCCTCCGCCAGCGCCTCGCTGTACAGCCCCCATCCCTCGGCCATCCCGGCGCTGTAGAAGTACTGGAGGAGCGGATGCAGGTCGTCCTGGGCGAGCGCCACCGACATCTGCAGGTGATGCCCGGGGTAGGTCTCGTGGTAGGCGATCGACTCGAGCGGAGCCCGGCTGATCGTCTCCGGCCGATAGGTGCCGAGCTCGTAGGTCCCCGGCCGGGTGCCGTCCTTCGACCCGGCGGAATAGAAGCCGCCGCCCGACTGATGCTGGAAGGCCGGGAACGGCTTCACCACGACTTCGGCATCCGGGACGAAGGCGAACCAGTCGGGCACGGCCTCCCGGCCACGCTCGACGGCGGCGCGGGCGTAGTCCAGCACCTCGTCCCCGGAATGGAACGTGTAGGCCGTGTCGGTGCGCAGGCGCTCCAGCACCTCCCGCACGTCGTCGGTGCCGAAGCTCCGCTCGGCGATCTCCTTCATCCGGGCCTCGATTCGTTCCATCTGGTCGAGGCCCGCCTGGTGGATCTCCTCGGGCGTCGGCGAGAGCGACGACCAGAAGGTGACCGAGGCCTCGTAGCACGCCCGGCCGTCCGGGTTGGCGGCTACGCCGGCGGTCGTCCGCGCCTGCGCTCGATATTCATCGCGCAGGAAGTCGCGGTACCGCCGAATCGCGGGTCGGATCTCGTCGCGGACGATCGCCGCGACCTGCTCCCCGAACGCGGAATCGGCGTCGCGCTCGGCCGGCGCGTAGAACGGAGACTCCTCGACGGGGGCCGCCAGCAACGCGTCGACCTGCGAGAGGACGGCGTCGACCCCGCTGCGGGGCGCGAGATACCCGAGCCTCAGGCCTTCCCGGAGGTTCGCCACCTGGGTGTCGAGGTAACGGGGCACGTCGCGCAGGCGAGAGAGCGCGTCCGTCCGCGCCGCCTCGTCGCCGACGGGCTGCTGGCTGAAGCTCGACGGCAGCAGGCTCTGCCAGCCCGTCCAGGTGGGGCTGACGTTCCACAGCTCCATCCGGCACACGCGCCGAGCCTTCGCGGCCTCGAGCCGCTCGACGAGGAACTCGTAGGGCACGGCGGCGGCCGTACCCCGGATCGTCGCCGTGTCGAGGCCGCGGAGCTCGGCGAGCCACGCGTCTTCACGGGCCTCCCATGCCGCGATGGCCTCCACCGAGCGGTCGCCGAGGTAGTCCCACGGCGTGTCCGGGTAGCCGATCTCGAACGCTTCTTCCGGGAACTGCGCGTAGTAGGCGTCGACGTACTCGCGGGCGATCGCGTCGGCGCGCGCCGCGTCGGCAGCGTCGGCCGTGTCGCTCGCCGTGTCGCTCGTGCACGCCGCGAGTCCCAGCCCGGCGAGGAGGATGATCGCTGAACGTCTCGGCTCGGTCATGCGGTATTCCCAGATCGTTGGAGGGTTTTCGCCATTTTGCCCGCTTCCTCCGCCGGCGACAAGTTCGTACGGTGACGTACCGGACCGGACGGCGAACCCCAGCGAGGAATCCCATGCGCCGCATTCCCATCTACCAGGTCGACGCGTTCGCCGACCGGCCGTTCGCCGGCAACCCCGCCGCCGTCTGTCCGCTGGACGAATGGCTGGCGGTCGAGACCATGCAGGCGATCGCGCTCGAGAACAACCTGTCGGAGACCGCCTTCCTCCTGCCCGAACGGGACCCCGTGCCGCTGCGCTGGTTCACGCCGAAGACGGAAGTGAAGCTGTGCGGCCACGCGACCCTCGCATCGGGATACGTGGTCCTGGACGTCCTCGCCCCCGAGCGCGACGAGGTGACGTTCGAGACGCGAAGCGGCCCGCTGATCGTTCGGCGGGCCGGGGAAGCGCTCGAGATGGATTTTCCGGCGATCGGCAGCCGGGCCGTCGAGCCGGAAGAGGTTCCGGCGGCGGTTCTCGAGGGCCTGGGCCTCGAGCAGCTCGGCGTGACCCCGGAGGAGGTCCGGTTCACCGACGACGACTGGAACTACCTCGTCGTTCTTCCGGACCGCGAGGCCGTCGCGGCCGTGAGGCCGGACTTCTCGCGGCTCGAGGACGCCCATCCGCACGGGATCGCGGTCACGGCCCCGGCGGACCCGGACGACGGCGTCGAGTTCGTGTCGCGCTATTTCGTGCCGAGCTACGGCGTGCCGGAAGACCCGGTCACCGGGTCGTTGCACTGCGCCCTGACCCCGTACTGGGCGAGTCGGCTCGGCCGCGACGAGCTGACCGCCGCGCAGCTGTCGGCGCGCGGCGGTCGGCTGGAGCTCGAGCTCGCCGGCGAACGCGTCCGGCTCAGGGGCCGGGTGCTCCCCTACCTGGAAGGCACGATCGAGGTGCCCTGAGGCTCAGTCGGCGAGTGGCGGAATCCGCAGCACCTGGCCGGGATAGATCTTGTCGGGATCCGTGAGCATCGGCTGGTTCGCCTCGAAGATCAGCGGGTACTTCATGGCGTCGCCGTATTGCTGCTTCGCGATCTTCGACAGCGAGTCGCCGCGCTCCACCGTGTAGAACGTCGCCTCCGGCTCGGGCTCCGCCACGGTCATCTGGTCGTCGACCCGGGCCACGCCCTGCGTGTTGCCCACTGCGAGCACGACCCGCTCCTTCGTCGCCTGGTCCGCCGCTTCGCCGGTGATCGTGGCCGCCCCGTCGTCGTAGTCGATGCGGAGGTTCTCCACCTCGAGGCCGAGCGCCATGACGTGCCGCATGAGCGCGTTCCCCTTCATCCGCTCCTGCAGCGCTTCGTCGAGCTCGTTGTCGTCGTCCTTCCGGGTCAACTTCTGGCCGACGTCCTTGATGAAATCGAAAATGCCCATGGTTTCTTTCCGGTATGGTGGGGTTGTGTCGCGCCAGTCGGCGCCTCGACTCCGCCGGGAAAGGTATCCGGCACCGACTGCGCGGGCATCCGCTCGCGCCACCGGCCGGATTCCGGTAGCGTCGGCGCATGGCCAACGTGAGAGAAACCGCGAACCTGGACGCCCTCGCCGGCCTGCTCAGACAGCGGAAATTCGTCGCGCTCGTCGGCGCCGGGTGCAGCACCGAGTCCGGCATCCCCGACTACCGTGGGCCGGGAAGTCGCCGGACGCCGGTGAGCCCGATCATGTACCAGCAGTTCGTGCGGGACCACGAGGCGAGGACGCGCTACTGGTCGCGCAGCGCCGTGGGGTGGCGGCGCGTGGCGGACGCGCGCCCGAACCCCGCCCACCACGCGCTGGCCCGGTTCGAAGCACAGGGCTGGATGGCGGGCGTGATCACGCAGAACGTCGACGGCCTGCACGGCCGCGCCGGAAGCTGCCGGGTGGTCGAGCTCCACGGTTCCCTCGCCGATGTCGTATGCCTCGGCTGCGGGTCGCGTATGTCTCGCGAGGCGATGCAGGACCGGCTCCTCGCCCTGAACCCGAACTGGCGGGCGTACGTGTCCAGGCTGCCGGACGGCGGGGCCGCGGCCACGCCGGATGGCGATGCCGCGGTGCCCGACGAGATCTCCGCCGGCTTTCGCGTGCCGGACTGCGAAGAGTGCGGCGGCGTGCTGAAGCCCGACGTCGTGTTCTTCGGCGAGAACGTCCCGGCGGCCACCGTCGAAGCGGCATGGGAAATGTTCGAGGAGGCGGAGGCGGTGCTGGTCGTCGGCTCCTCGCTCACCGTCTACTCCGGGCGGCGATTCGTCGATCGTGCCCGGCGCGAGGGCCGCCCCGTGGGGATCGTCAACCTGGGTCCGACCCGCTCCGACGAACACGCGGCCGTCCGCGTCGAGGGCAGGGTCGGCGAAGTCCTTCCCCGCCTGGCGGCGCGGCTGGCTGCGACGCCTCAGCCGTAAACCAGGCCCTCGACGTCGAGGTCTACCCGCTCGCCCTCCGCCCGGCGGCGCAGCACCTCACTCGCCACGTCGGGGGGTTCCGGCTCGGAGAGCTCGCGGACGCGAACACGAATGTCCCGGTACTGTTCGACCACGGCGCGGCAGGCGCCGCAGGTCTCGAGGTGCCGGGCTATTTCCTCCCGGCGCCGTGCCGGAAGATCTGCGTCCGCGAATCGCGAGAGCTCTAGACCTTCCGGGTGCGCGGTCTGTGTCCCGTCCACCATGTCCGGCAACGCGTCCTTCCTGGTCCTTGATCCACCGGAGGGACGACTGTCCCTTCATATCAGTAATGCCGCCGCTCGGAGGAATCTTACAGCACGCGGAATCGGCGGCGGGCCCGGCCGCGCCATGCGGCGTCGCGGGTGGAGCGGGTGGAGCGGCCGAGGCGGCGCAGAGCGTCGCGGGAGCGGCAGCTCAAAAAACCCATTTGTAAGGTTTTGCCGACCGGCGGCATTACTAGGGTGAATGGAGAGGTCGGAAGGCTGTCAGATACCCAGGGGGGCGCAAGGCCTGGCAGTCTTCCACCTCCCATTTTTTTGGGGCTACTTCTCGCCCTGCCCGCCCGGGACCTCGTGGCAACGCCCGGTTCTCGTGTTCAGGGGCACCCGTCCCCGGAGCAGGCGAGCGACACGAACAGCTCGCTGTTGATCCGCCAGCGGCCATTCCGTTTCCTCCACATCGCCGTGTAGACGCCGCGCACCTGCGCCGGCCCGCGCGGCGAGACGAAGCTGCCGGTCCACGTCCCCGACTCGGCGGCGATCCGCTCCGCCAGCCCGGTGTCCATGCTGCTGATCTCGATCTCGTCGGGCGAGCGCGTGTAGACGACCCGCTCGAGGGCCTCGAAATCGTCGGCGTACGCCCTGCGGTACGCGTCGCGTCCCACCACGTGTATGCCCGCGCCCGAGGTCGCGTGGATGTCGGGCTCCATCACCTCGACGATCGCGTCGAGGTCCTGCTCGCGAATCGCCTGGTTCTGCGCCAGCCGGGCCTGCCGGATCGTCTCGACCTCGTCGGCCGCCGAGGGCGGGCCGGACGATCGCATCGTGATCGAGCATCCGGCCGTGATCAGCGCGGCGACGAGCACCATAGGGCCGGGATATCCGAAGTTTCGTTGTGAGCTCAGGTTAACCTCCGTGCGGACCACACACCTGAATGTGCAAGACGGACACCTCGTCCCCTTGTGTTTCTAGGGGGCTAGCTCGTACGTTCGTCATTGATGAGATGGCATAGCATCGGGTCCCTGTCCAGCGTCCTCGCCCTACTCGCCGTGGGAATGTCAGGCTGCGCCGGTGACGGCCGGGTCGTGGAACCGCAGCCAGCCTCGGGGCCCGGTCGCCTTGCCGTTCGTATGTCGAAGGGTCCCTCTGCGACGGCGGCACTCATAAGAGTGTCAGGCGTCGATGCGACGTTCCCCGTCGCGGCCGACGGCCTCGATCTCTATTCTCGGCGCAACGGGGATGAACTGCGCCTGATCGTCGTCGGACAACTGACCGATCGATCACTGTTCAGCTTCAAGGTGCCCGACCTCGCTGAGTCCTCCAGCGTGAACGTGGAATTGCTCGAAGTCGCGGCGCCTACCGGGAGACTCCTGCAGGCGAGCGGATTCACCTTGGGACTCGAAGACCCGTCCGGGGGGGACCCTTGACCGTTGGTGCCTCGAAGCGATCGCTCCGCTTCGCACTCGGTACCTGTCTCGTCGGGGTCATCTTTGCGCTCCCGCGGCCGGTCGGAGCCCAGGACGTCGCGCTGCGGGGAACCGTCAACCCGATCTGGATCGACGCGCCGACGCAGACCGGGGTCCCCGCAGGGGAGGAGCACGTCGAGTACCTGCTCACGACCGACGACGGCCAACGCGTCGTGCTTTCTCTCACCGAAGCTCAACGCAGTGAGCTCGCTCGCCGGCGAGGCCACGGCCGTACCGTCGCGGACGTATCCGGCCGCTGGCTCGGAAGGGCAGCCGGTGCTGCGGGAGAGACGCGGATTCTCGAAGTGAGGTCCCTCCGTGTTTCGAAAGAAACGGCGGACGGAGCTGCATTCGTCCGGCAGGGGATCGTCGGACGCCAACCATGGGTCCTCCTGCTCTGCCGCTTCGCCGACATCTCAGGGGTACCCCACGAACGGTCGTGGTACGAGGACGTTCAGAGGGAGGTCAGCGACTATTGGGGCAACGTCTCCTACGACCTGCTCGACATGTCCGACAGCCGCGTGGTGGGGTGGGTCGATCTACCTGAGGGCCGGTTCGACTACCTCCCCACCGGGCATCTCTTGCCGGAGTTTTTCGCTCTCGCGGACGACTGTCTCGCGGCCGCGGATACGGCCGTCTATTTCCCGGATTATTACGGCGTGGCGATGCAGTTCAACGCAGATTTTCCCACCGGGGGGCTCGGGGGTCTCAACACCCTGAGCGTGGATGGCGTATCGCGGACTTTCGGTGTTACCTGGCAAGACGATCGCGCCGACTTCTTCGTTCACGCGCACGAGATGGGACACGGCCTGGGGCTCCCGCACTCATCCGGGCCATACGGGAACGTCTACGACTCGTATTGGGACATCATGAGCGCAAACAACGTCGGTCCCGGCGAGCCTCATACCATAGCGGAGCACAAGGCATGGCTCGGTTGGATCGCCACCGACCGCAAGTTCGTCGCGACCGTGGGCACGCGTCAGACGATTGAGATGGTTCGCCTGGCCGATCCACCCCCGACAGATGGCTATCTGCTGGCGGAGATTCCCCTACCGGACGGGTCACTCTACTCGGTAGAAGCCCGCCGCTTCGTCGGTTACGATACGGCAATTCCGCTCGAGGGTGTTCTCCTCCACCACGTCGAGAGTGTCGTGTACTCGGTTGCCTCGGTGGTCGACGTCGACGGAAACGGAGATCCCAACGATTCCGGCGCGGCATGGACTCCCGGCGAGACGTTCTACGACGAAGCGGCGGGCGTGGAGGTCCACGTCGAACGGGAGACGCCCGACGGCTACACGGTCACGATCGGACTCGACGCCAGGCCGGAGGTATCCGTGAGCCGGCCGAATCTCATCGTCCAGGTTGCGAAGGACACGCCCGGCTCGACCGATTTCGAGATCCGCAATTCGGGCTCCGGGAGGCTCGAGTTTGAGCTGGTGAGCGACGCGGCCTGGCTGACGCCGGATGCCACGTCGGCTGCCTTGCAGCGCGACGAGACGGCCGACGTGACCGTCGCGGTCGATCCGTCGGGCCTGGAATCCGGCGAGTACCACGCCACGATCACGATCCTGGGCAACGCGACGAACGGACCCCTCGAGTTCCCGGTCATCATGCACGTGAAGGAGGGACCCGTACTGGACGTCGAGCAGGGTCCGATCGTGACACGAGTCCGACGTGGAGCGCCGATGCCGCTGGCGCCGCTGGTGATCCGCAATCCTGGCGACGAGACGCTTACCTGGGAGGCCAAGACCACGATCGTGGAGATCGACCGGGAGAGCGGAGAGCTGGAACCCGGAGAACAGGCGACTCTCCAATACCGATTCCCCGACACGGACATCGGCGCGCTCCTCGATCCGTACTTCGGGTTCATCCGGTTCACGACCAACGAGACCTCGGTACCCATGCGCACGGTGAGCCTCCGACTCGTCGTGGAACAAGGCCCGGTCGGCCGACCCATGCCGAAGACATTCGAGCTCGTCGTGGCCCCCGGGGCCGACCCGGCCCTCGCGACGATGCAGCTGGAAAATTCTGGCGTCAGAAGCCTCCACTGGACGCTGTCCGCAGACGACGACTGGATCGTCCCCGTGCCCGACGCTGGTGATACCGGTGAGTCCAACCCGGGCAAGATCGAACTCCGGGTCGGTGATCCCGCCCTGCCGGTCGGAACCTACGATTCCCGTCTAGTCCTCGATGGAGACGGCGGAAACCTGCCGATCGACATCCCGGTGCGCCTGGTAGTCACGGATGCGGGCATCCTGAAGGTGCCCGATGCGACGAGCGCTCGGACGGTCGAACAGCGGCACACCACGCCTCCCGCCATCTTCCAGCTCGAGAATGTCGGACTGAGCCCGGTCACATGGACGGTGACGCCGTCCGCAGAATGGCTTCGACCTGCGGTCACAGAAGGAGTCCTGGCCACGGGTGCCCGGGTCGATCTCGAAGTAGGCGTCGAGTCTGAGAGTCTGGCACCCGGTATGTACAATGGCGTCGTCAGCGTCAATGGCGACGCGTATGGTCCAGCCCTGGAGTTGCGGGTGGTTTTGATCGTGGAGCCGATTACGATTCGGCTCGACCAGGTCGTCTCGCAATTGCTCGGAGGTCCGGACGGACCGGACGCGGGGGACGAGGCCTACCTCGATGAACTGGGCAACGAGAACGGTCGGTTGGACGTCGGCGACCTTCAGGTCTGGCTGGAGTCGTCGAAGTAGCCCGACCCCTCTCCGACCGCCAACGCTCCTTCACTTCGCTGGGGACGGCCCGGCATACCGCTCCCGATCATCCGTAGCTCCCGGGAAGAATCAGGTTGACGGCGGCCAGCCACACGGGGTGGAAGACGAAGTCGAACGCATACCAGGCGAACAGGATGCCGGCGAGCGCGAGCGCGGAGTTGCCCCAGATCGCGCGCTGGTAGCGTGCCGTCGCCTCGTCGCTCAGCAGGAGCGGCAGCGCTCCGCTGCCGTCGAGCGGCGGAACGGGAATCAGGTTGAAGATCGCCAGCAGCAGGTTCAGCGAGTACATGGCGCTGAGAAAGAAGGCGACGCCTTTCCACGGGCCGTCCCGGACGGGATCGACGAGGTGCGAGAAGGTGACCGCCTCGGGCCCCGCGAGCACGCCCGCTCCGATCAGCAGCCAGATGGCGATTCCCGCCCCGGCCGCGAGCAGGAAGTTCGACGCGGGACCGGCGAGGGCCATCCAGCCGGCGCGCTTCGGATGGCGGATCGCCCAGTTCGGATCGTAGGGAGCGCTGGCGTAGCCGAACGGCCAGCCGATCAGCGCCACGGAGATCAACGGCAGGAACACCATCCCGAAAGGCTCCCGCTTGATGTGGGGGCGCGGGTCGAGCGTGACCTGCCCGCCGCGGTAGGCGGTCGGATCGCCGAGCTTCAGCGCCGTCCAGGCGTGGGCGGCCTCGTGCAGGGTGACGGCGAACAGGAACACCACGTAGAACAGCAGGCCGGAGATCGGGTCGATGTCCATGCGCCGAACTTCACCCCTCCGGCGCGGGCGCGAAAGGCGCCCGGGTCGTCACTCTTCGATGCAGGCGCCGGCGCCGACCACCACTCCCGGCCAGGTGAGGTTGAACGAACAGCCGCCGTCGACGAGCGATACCGCGAGACGGCCCTCGCCGTAGACCACGGAGCCCGAATACGCGCCCGTCGACACCTTCCCGAAGTCGAACGTCTTCTCGGGAAGCGCCTGCATCAGGCTCGACTGGCCCTGGCTGAGCGCGAGGAAGGTCCCGTCGGCGCCGACCGTCGTCACGTTCTCGACGGCGATGCGCGCTACCACCCCCTGGCTGAAGATGTAGGCCAGCGGAGGCGTGGTGGCCTCGTCGCAGGCCACGCAGGTGGTCATGCGGAGCGCGTACGTCTTCTCCTGGGGCTGGAACTCCTGCGGGGCGGCCGTATCCGAACAGGCGACCGCGAGCCAGGCGAGCAGCAACAGGGCGGTCGGGCGAGCGACGAATTGCATCTGGGTCCCCTCTCGTGAAACGGGCGATCCACCGACGGACCGGAGAAGTCGTGCCGTGACGATCGCCATGCTGACATTCATCATTAGGGAACGTCCGGCCGCGGCACAATGTGACGCAGATCGGCCCGTATTTACGGGCCGAACGCGGGGATAGACGCACCGCAAGATTTCGATAGCCGGCGCTCTGCGAACGGGTCTATGCATTCGAATTGGCCTGCCTCGCCGCCCCCGGCGTCAGCGGAGATACAGCTGGATCATCAGCAGGGCGTCCGCGTACGCGTGCGCCAGCACGACCACCCGGAGGTCGCGATCGAATTTCAGCCACGCGATCGCGAGAGCCGCCCCCATGAACGTCGTCTGGACGACCCCGACGGGGCCCCAGGCGTAGTGCGCCAGGCCGAAGACGACGCTGCTCCCGGCCACCGCCAGCGCCGTCGCTCCGCGCCGCTCTCCGAGCGCCTCCTGCAGGCGGGTCGTCAGGAATCCGCGGTACACCCACTCTTCGCCGAACGACGAGGCGACGAAGACGCCCGCAAGAACCACCAGGAGCATCGGCAGGTTGCCCGAGAGGAACGCGTACGACTCCGTCTCGGGCCCCGCCCCCGGCAGACCCGCCACGGCGCCGTAGAGAATCGAGCCCGCCACGAAGGCGGCGAGAGCCGCGGCGAACGCGACGACCGAGCGGGCGAGCAGCCGGACCGGTCCGCCGCGCGACGACGGAGGGCGCCGCAACCCGAACCACCCGACCCCCTGGCCCCGCACGCGCAGGCTCGCCCAGGCGATACCCATCATGACCAGGTTCGCCGCCCAGACGACGAGCTGGCGCGCGACCGGATCGTCGACGACCGCGAGTCCGCCCGCGACGATCGCTGCGCCGACGGCGAACAGCACGGCAACGTCGACGAGAGGCGACGGCAGCGCTCTCGAGCCGTCCGGCCCGTCCCCGGAGCGAGTCACTCGGTCCGCGGCGGCTTCGAGAGGTGGGAGGCGATGACCTGCCAGCGGTCGTCCATGTAGCGGTAGACGTCGGTGTAGAGCGACGAGTCGCGCCGCACGGAGTCGTCGTCGCCCTTCACTTCGTAGTGGAAGGTGCCGGTGATGACCGCGACGTCGTCACCGAAGAAGCGCACCGTCTCGTCGGTGGTGTACATGCGCGAGTTCGGATCGTTCGGCGCGTCGGGGTTCAGGGAGGCGATCGTTTCGGCCTTGTCGCGCTGCCGGCCGCTCGAATAGGTGATGACGAAGCCGTCGGCGACGATCCTCCGCATCGCGTCGACGTCGTTGTTCTCGTAGGCGTCGAGCCAGGCGCGCTCGACGGCGCGCAAGTCGTCCGCCGTATGCTGGGCGATCGCCGGCGCGGCCGGCGCGGTCAGCGTCAAAGCTGCGCCCAGCAGGGCCGCTCCGGTCATGGACCGCCGC
>JASFRN010000044.1:0-20370 GCA_050114915.1 Gemmatimonadales bacterium
TCCCTCGTTCGGCGCGGGGGCACCGCTGCCGCCGATCCTGCACTTCTACGAAGAGCTGGACGGCTTCATGGCCCCCGACTTCTCGCTGCTCGAGAGTCTACGCGCGGCGACGCTGGCCCTGGTCCCGACCAGCGACATGCACCACGTCCACTTCACGACCTACGGATTCGCGTCCGCGGCCTTCCCCGCGATCGGGGAGGCCACCCACGCGACGCCGGGTACGCCGGAGAGCGTGCGCGGAGTGACCATGCGAACGGCCGCGTTCCTCGCGGACCGGCTCGGTGAGGCCGAAACCGACCCCGCCGGCCGCTGAGGCTCAGCGCTGCGGAACGGGCTCTCCCACGTCGACGGGCGGCACGTTCGGCTGCGCCGTCTCTTCCTCGGGGGCCAGCCGCGGTTCCGCGCCGATCCAGTACAGGCCGTTGGCCATGATGCAGAAGCCCGTCGCGGCGAACCACACCATCGCGCCGCCCACGAAACCGGTGAACGCGAGCCACCAGGGACTGTGGACGAGCGACAGCACCGAGGCGATGGAGATGTTGATCCCGACGGCGACGTAGATCCGGCGTTCCAGGTACCACTTGTCGGTCCGAATCCGGTACCACTTCGACGTCCCCTCCGGATCGCCGCTCAGCTTCGACAGGAAGCCGAGACGATGAAACACGTTCCCCACGGGGTCGAACCCGGTGAGGCCGGTGGCAATCGACACGAGGCCGGTAACGATGATCATCAGCACGACGAGCGGTTCCACGAGCCAGGCGAGGATGGTGCTGGCGAGCAGAACGAAGCCTGCCGTGAGCCAGACGCTGCGCTCGATGTACCAGCTGTCGGTGGGAACGATGTAGATCCCGGAACGAAACGCCATCGCAGTACCCCTTTCTTCGGGCTTCGAAGATTGCGCGGGGGGGTCTTCGATCGCAGGCTCAAGTTGTCGTCGGGCGTCGCCCCGATCAAGCTCTGGAGGTGAGATGAACGTCGCTGGCTCGATCTACCGGTTCGTCCCGCTCATGGCCCTCGCGGTGTGCCCGCTGCGCGCCGCCGCGCAGGGTGTCGACACCGTGCGCGTGGGCGACCCGGCGCTGGGCGGCGCGGCGCCGGTTCCCGGCGTGTACGTGATCGAGAACCATCGGCGCGACGCGGGGGTGGACTCGCTGACCGGCACGACCCGCCAGGAGGTGCGACGCGGCCAAGCGGACGGCGTCGCCGTGTGGATCGTCGCCTTCGAGCACGTCTCCGGCGACACGACCCGTTCGTCGATCGTCGTGCGCGCCGACGACCTGTCCCTGCTCCACTATCGCGTGAAGGCACCACGCGACTCGGCGGCCGTGACGGCGGACGCAGGATATCTGACCGGCTGGACGGTCCTTCCGGAGCAGGCGCCGCAGTTGCTGGATCGCGAGCTGGAAGCCCCCGTGTTCCCCATCGAGGGCCAGGTCCCGTGGCTGTTCCCGCTCCTCCCGCTGCGCGAGGGATATGCCGCCGCGATCCCCCATTTCAATCCGTGGCGTGGCGACGAGACCTGGTCCGAGATCCGCGTGCTGGGCACGGAGACGATCCAGCTCCACGGACGTGACGTGGCCTGCTGGAAGGTGGACGGCGGCGAGTTGTTCCGGGGCTACCGTGTCACCTACTGGGTCGATCGCGAGACCCGTCGCGTCGTGCGCAGCGAAGCCCGGGGCGAGGGCGCCGGTCCGTTGTTCTGGGCCGAGCTCGCCCCGTGATCGATCTCGCGCATACCCCATGAGGACACCATCCTCGCCGCTCGTTCCCGAGCCGCGCAGCGTTTGCGTCGTTCTGCTGACCGGGATCGGCGACGTCGTGCATGGGGTGCCCGTGGTGAACGCGCTGCGGGCGCGCTTTCCGAACGCGCGGGTGACCTGGGTCGCCGAGCCGGCCCCCGCCGACGTCCTCCGCCATCACCCGGCCGTCGACCGGATCGTCACCTTCCGGAAGACCGCCGGGCTGCGGGGCGTAACGGCCCTGCGCAGCGATCTGCGGGCGGCACGGCCGTTCGACGTGACGATCAACGCGCAGCGTCACTTCAAGAGCGTCTGGCCGACGATGTTCAGCGGCGCGCCCGTGCGGCTCGGCCTGGCCCGCGACAAGACGCGCGACGGGGTCTCCCTGGTGAACACGCACCATCTGCCCGACGGCCCGTGGCGCCACACCCAGGACATCTTCCTGCGCTTCCTCGACTTCTTCGGCGTCGAACGCCCGGCCGAGCTCGAATGGGGGCTGACGTTTTCCCCTGCCGAAAACGCATCGGCCGCCGAGTTCTTCGAGCGCACCGCCGACGGCCGGCCGCGCGTCGGGCTGGTCACAGGCACCGCGAACCCCCGGAAGGACTGGCCGGCCGAGCGCTACCCGTCCCTGGTGGAGGCGCTCGACGAGGCGGGCTGGCAGGTCTTCCTGCTCGGCGGTCCGTCGGAGCGCGAACGGGCGGTGGCGGAGCTCGCCATGCGCGATGCCACCCCGGGGCCCGTGTGGGCGATGGCGGACACCGTGCGGGAGCTGATGTGGCGGATCCGCGGGTTGGACCTGCTGATCAGCCCCGACACCGGGCCCGTGCACATCGCACGGGCGCTGGGCGTGCCGGTGGTCGGCCTGTACGGCCACACGAATCCGTGGCGCGTCGGCCCCTACGAGGCGTTCGAGGACCTGGTGATCGACGTGTACACGGATCCCGGCGAGACGCCCGGGCCGGCCGGCTACGAGCCGAAATCGGATCGGATGGAGACGATCGGGATCGACGACGTGATGGAGTGCGTGGCCAGGGCCCGCGAGCGCTACGTCAGCTCTGCCAGGGGCCGGTGATCGCCAGGGTGAGTCCGTCGTCCTGCAGGTTCACGAACAGGGTCGAACCGTCGGGCGAGAACGTGACACCGGCCAGCTCCGAGACGCTGAGCGCGTTCTTCCCGAACCGGTACATCTCGCCGTTCGGGCGGATGCCCACGAGGTGGTCGCCGTCGCTGCTGTCCTCGCACACGAACAGGTCGCCCCACGGAGCGACCGTCAGGTTGTCGGCGTTCTCGAGCACGCCCGGATCGGTCGATTCGACGAACAGCTCCAGCTTGCCCGGCGTGCCGGCCTCGTCCGCCGTCGCCTCGTCGGGAGACGGCGTGTATTTCCAGATCTGCCCGATCTGCGCGGGGCCTCCGTTGGTGCACGCGAAGTAGACGGTGTTCCGGCCGTACCACATTCCTTCGCCGCGGGCGAAGCGTGCCGCGCCCGCCGCGTGCCCACGATGCCGCAGGTCGTCCTCGGGCGCCTCGACGTCTTCGAGGTCGATCCACTCGACGTCGAGCACGTCGCCCGGCGACACGGTCCGGTCCTCCCAGTTGCGCGTGTCGAGCGACGGCCGGCCGCGTATGGCCAGCGCCTGGAGCTTCCCTCCGGCCTGGAGCTTCCCCGGAACGTCGGGGATGTACCGATATAACAACCCGTCGGCGCGGTCCTCGGTCTCGTATACGACCCCCGAGCGGGGGTCGACCGCGACCGCCTCGTGCTCGAACCTCCCCATCGGCTTGATCGGGATCGGCCGCGCCAGGCCCGGCTCGGCGGTGGCCGGCACCTCGAACACCCAGCCGTGGTCGCGGATGAATGGGTCGCGCGCCAGCGCCGCGTGCTCCTCGCAGCTCAACCAGCTGTTCCACGGGGTGGGCCCGCCGTCGCAGTTGGTGAACGTGCCGGCGAGGCTGAGGAACTGGCGGACGAGGCGCTGATTCGCGGTATCGAACACGAACGTCGTCGTCCCGCCACCCGCGGGATGCAGCCCTTTCCCCGGATCGTAGAAGTCGGAACGGTCGAGCCGCTTCGCGAGCGCGAAGTCCTCCCCGAAGGCGCCTTCTTTCCGCTCGCGGCCCGGGTTCAGCTCGTGATTGCGCACCACGATCGTCAGACCGTCGGGACCCGGGAAGGCGGCCATGCCGTCGGGCCGGTGCGGGACGAGAAACCCGTCGTCCATCGTGTCGCCAAACCGCGAGACGACCGTGTACGAGAAGCCTTCGGGCAGGTCGAAGATGCCGTCGGGGTCGGAGACGAGCGGGCCGAAGTCTACGCGACGGGTTTCACCTGCGTCGAGCGCGACGCGGTCGTCGGTGCACCCGGTGAGCACGAACAGGCGGAGGCCGCCGAACCCCGCCGTCACCGCGGCCGCCTGGCGGAGGAAGTCGCGGCGGGTCGGACTCACCGGCCGCCTCGCGAAATCAAGCGGATCAGGGCGACGAACAGGGCGGCGCCGATGATCGACCACAGGAGCGGAAAGGTCGTCCCGCCGACCTCGATGACGAACAGATCGCCGAACCCGAGCGCCTGGCCGATCCAACTGCCGAGCAGCGCGCCGATGAACCCGATCGCCACCGACACGAGGCAACCGCCGGTCTCGAAGCCCGCGATTCCCTGGCCGATCGAACCGATGACCGCGGCGACGAGCAGCATGAGCAACAGGCTGATGAGTGTCATAGTGCGCTCAATCTAGGCCGGTCGCGTTGGACGCGCCGCTTCAGTCCGTCACGGGCAGGTAACGGGTGCGGCTTGCCACCGGACGGGTACCGAAGCCAAGCTGGGGAGTGACCTGCGGCGGTCAACGCCGCAGGGGGCTATTGGAGAGCAGATGAAGACGATCGTCCACGAAGTCCACCGCCGCTCCCTCTGGCAGGTGCTCGGCATCTATCTCGCCGGCTCCTGGGTGGTCCTCCAGGTGGTCGACCAACTCGTCGAGAGCGCCGGTTTGCCGGAATGGGTTCCCTCGCTCGCGCTCGTTCTCCTGCTGGTCGGCCTTCCGATGGTACTGGCCACCGCGTTCGTCCAGGAGGGCATGCCGGGGCAGGAACCGGGCGGCGAGCCAGCGGCAAAGCGGCCGCCTCCGGGCGATGACCCCGCGCCACCGGCATCACCTGGCCGTCACTCAATGCCTCCGCAGGCACACGGCTGGCTACGGTCGAATGTATTCACGTGGAAGAACGCGCTCGGAGGTAGCGTGGCCTCGCTCGCGGTATTCGGAGCCGCGACGGCGGTGTGGATGGTGCTTCGCACCGCGGGCGTCGGGGCCGCCGGCACTCTCGTCGCCCGGGGCCTGATCGAGAGCGGCGACAGGGTGGTGCTGGCCGAGTTCAGCGGCGACTCGGCCCTCGCCCAGGCGGCCACGATGGCCGTGCGCGTGCAACTTGCAGAATCGGGCATCGTCTCCGTCGCCGAGCCGTCGCTGGTCCAGAGCGTCCTGCACCGCATGGAAGTCGACGGGGGCCCGGTGGACCTCGCGAGGGCCCGCGAGGTCGCCGAGCGCGAGGGATTCAAGGCGGTGGTTGGGGGCAGCGTGGCGGGAGCCGGGGGCCGGTACATCATCACGGCGCGGGTAATCGAGACCGCCTCCGGCAACGAGCTCGTGAGCGTCGGCGAGACGGCGCGAGACTCCGTGGACTTCCTCGGCGCCATCGACCGCCTCGGACGCCGGTTGCGCGAACGGCTCGGCGAATCCCTCGGATCGATCCGCAAGGCGAAGCCGCTCGAACGGGTGACGACCTCCTCCACGGAAGCGCTGCGTAAGCTATCGCGTGCCCAAGATGCCGCCGACGCGCGTGACGAGGACCAGGCGATCGCGCTGCTCGACGACGCAATCGCGCTCGATTCCACCTTCGCGATGGCGTGGCGCAAGCTCGCCGTCGTGGACCCCGAGCGCCGGAAGATGGCGGCGACCCGCGCCTACGAGCTTCGCGATCGACTGACGGAGCGTGAACGCTACCAAACGATCGGGCTCTACCACACATACGTGACCGGGAACCAGGAAGAGGCGGTCACAGCGTACCGGGCGTTGCTCGAGACATACCCCGACGACGTGGGGGCGCTGAACAATCTCGGCCTCCTGTACCACGATCAGGGCCAGCTCGCGCTGGCCGCCGACATGGTGGGCCGCGCACTCGAGACGGATCCGTACGTCGGCCTGTTCTACGACAACCTGATCCGCGCCCTGTACGAAGTGGGGCGCGTGGACTCCGCCATGACGGTTCTCGGGGCTTTCGCGGAACGCTTTCCGGATCATCGCGACGTGGCACTGCGGCGCGCGGATTTCGCCTACGCCGACGGCGACGTCGCAGGCATGGAGGCCATCGTTCAGCCCCTGCTGAGCAACGCCATCCCTTCGGTTCGCCGTAACGCCATGTGGGTGATCTCTTTTCTCCGCGTGCGCGAGGGAAGGCTGCGGGAGCATATCGAGCTGTGGCTGGGCCTCCATGAGAACGCACCGGACGCCCTCGGCAAAGCGGTGCGGGAGTCCGGGCTCGACATCGACGTGCGACTGGACACGGTCGGCGCGCGCGCGCGAGTGCTCGATGCGCTCACGACGGCGTCCGATTCTTCCGTCGACAATATCGCCGGCGAGCTTTCGAACCGCTTCTATCTCACCGGTGACGCCAAACGCGGCGACCAGTACTACCAGCGAAGTCTCGTCGTCGACTCCGTGAGATGGCGGAACATGACCGAGCTGGACAAGCACCTCGCCGAGTCGTGGCGTCTCTACGCCCGGAGCTGCGGCCGGGGGGATTACGAAAATGCACTCCGACACGCTCGCGACATCGAAGCCGCTCTGGCCCGCAAGAACCGCGGTGCCGATCCGGCCAACTGGGCCGACGTGGCTATCCCCGCGTTCGAGGGGCTGGGGCTCGCCGACTCGGTCATCGCCCGCTACGAGACGTGGCTGGGCCGGCGCGCGCTCCAACGCCTCCACGCCGACAACCGCATTCTGCCCCGCGCCTACGAGCGGCTCGGCCAGTTGTACGAAGAACGCGGCGAACTCGAGAAAGCCGCCGTGTACTATGCGAAGTTCGTCGAGCTGTGGGAGAACGCCGACCCGGACCTGCAGCCCCGGGTGAAGGCAGCGCGCAGCCGCCTGCAGGAGATCGTCAGGGCGCGCGGCTGACGCCGCGAGCCCACGTCACTCCCGCCTCACCCCCGGGTCCGCCTCCGACCACAGCGCGGCGACCCGGCTGCGCAAGGCGGTCGCCTCTTCAGAGTGCCCTTCCGCTTCCCGGATCCGCGCCAGCTCGCGGAGCGCGGGCGCGCGGTACCAGAGACCGTCGGCGGCGACCCGGTACCACGTCGCCGCCTCCTCGTCGCGCCCGAGCTCGCGCAGCAACTCCGCCCGCAGGAACGCCGGGGTGCGATCGGCGAGCGGGGTGGTGAGCGGCGAGCCCTCCGGAAACGCCAGCCACACCGGGGTCCGCTCCCAGTAGCTCGCCCGGAGCAGCGTGTCGAGCGCTCCTGCCGGGTCGCCCCGCGCGGCGGCCGCCGCAGCATCCAGCTCCAGGCGCAGATCCCCGGCGAAGCGTTCGACCTCCGGAGTGGTCGCCCGGAACGCTTGCAGCGAGCCCCGCGCGGCGGCCAGGTCGCCCGTGGACCCCGTCACCAGCGCGAGGCGGCCGAGCAGGTAGAGTCGGGCGGCCGCCGTGCCGCTGCCCGCCGGGGGGCCGGTTGCTACCAGCGCGTCGTAGACCGCACGCACGCGCTCGGCGGAACCCGACGCGGGGTGGAGCGCGATCCACGCCACGTCCTGGGCCCGGAGCGCCGGACCCATGAGCGGATCTTCGGGCAGGGCCCTCTCGGCCGCTTCGAACCGGCCGGCCTCCGCCTCGATGCGTGCCTGGCGCCGCAGCGCGACGACCCGGGCGGTATCCGTCAGCGCCTCGTCGGCGAATTCGTACCCCAGCGCGCGGGATGCCGCGGGGGCGTACTCCAGCGTCGCCCCGGTGAGGTAGGCGAGGCTCGAGGCCAGCGTGGCCGGCGGGACGATCGTCTCCGCGGCCTGGTAGACATGGAAAGATCGCTCGACCTCGGCCGAATCGGCCACGAGAAGCCCGTGCATCATCGCGAGGATCGCGGTCCACAGGCTGTCGACGCCCGCCGCGGCGCCGCGCTTCTCCCACGCGGCGAGACCGGCGCTGTCACCCTGCAGCGAGAGGATATGGGCCAGGTGGTAATAAGCCGGGGCCAGGCCCGGATCCAGATCGAGGGCCCGTTCATACACGGGGAGCGCCTCGTCGAGGGTTCGGCCGCTGTACTCCCCCGTGTGCGCGAGCTGCTCGCCGAGCTGAAACCAGGACGCCACGTCGTCGGGGTAGCGTTCCGTCAGGCCCGAGTAGAGCTGTATCGCCTCACGGTGCAGCCCCGACGCCCCGGCGCGGGCCGCGGCGAGTCGCAGACGGTCGCGGGTCCGGAGACGATCCTGGTGCCGGGACGCGAGGTCGTAGTACGGAAGCGGGTCCGTGATCTCCGCGTACTCCGCCGCGTAGCCCGCCCAGTAGGCGGCGAGGGCGAAGGTGGAATCCAGCTCGACCGCCTGTCGCAGGAGCTCGAAGTCGGGACGGTTTCCCCCGGAGCTCCGGAAGCCCTGGATGCCCGCGAGGTAGAGCCGGAGGGCATCGGTCGAACTGGTCGTCAGTCCTTCGAGCGACGACAGAGGCGCCTGTTCCGCCAGGAGGCCCCGCGACACGAGCTCGCTCACGAGCCGGTCGACCAGGCCGAACAGCTCGTCGGGCACTCCTTCGACGCTGGCGGCGACCCGCTCGTCCTCCCCGGGACCGAAGACGACAGCGCGCACCTGGAGCGCCCCCGACACCCAGACTACACTTCCCTCGAGCGTCCGGCCGGCACCCAGCCGGGCGGAGACTTCGCGGCCCGCCTCACCGGAGACGCTCTCCGCATCCCGGTCTTTCAGCCGGGCCAGCGTCGTCTGGGGGTCGACGACCCGCAGTCCGCCGACTCCGTCTAGCTTGGTGCTCAGGAGGTCGACCATGCCTTCCCGCAGGTAGGCCACGTCGTCGCTTCCCCGCACGTCGAACGGGAGCACCACGAGCGCATCGGGGTCGACGTCAGGACCGCGGAAGGCGGGCGACCGCGGAATCCAGAACCAGGCGGCGCCGGCGAAGAGGGCCGTGGCGAGGACGAGACCAGCGACGCGAAGCGGTCCGTGGCGGGGCCCACCTTCCGGCCCCGCCGCGGTACCGGCCGCGTCGTGGCGGGGAGCCGTCCGGACGAGCCCGCCCGGCGTCAGCTCGAACAGCCACGAGAGGACCAGCGTGAGGGGAAAACCGAGAACCGCGAGGAGGACGAGGACGGTGAGCACCCGGTCGGGCAGCCCGAGTCGCGGCAGGACGAGCTCCGCCCCCTCGAGTCCGGCGAACGCGACGGCGACGTAGCCGGCGGCGACACGAAACACCCGCCGGCGCTTCAGGTCCTCCCAGAACCCCTCGGTCATGGGCTCAAGTATAGGGAGAACCGCTTCGGATCGCCCGCGGAGCCGCTTCTTCCGCGGGCGCGACCGCTCAGAACGGCAGGTCCGTGTCGTCCGCGCTCGGAAACTCCTCGGGCGGAGGGCCGAACGGGTCCTGGCCCGGACCGCCTCCCTGACCGCCACCCTGGGGCCGCTCCACGCGCCACGCCTTCACGTCGGTGTACCAGCGGCCCTGGTATTCGCGGCTGCGGATGTCGATGTGGGCGACGAGTTCCTCGCCCTCGGAGACGGCGAACTTCTCGATGTCGTCACCCCACTGGGTGATGCACACTTTGCTGGGATACTCGCCCGGCGTCTCGATGATGAAGTCCTGTTTCCGCCAGGGGCCGTTGCGCCCCTCGCCGGATTGCTCCTCGAGAATCTCCACCACGCGTCCCGCTAGCTTCAGGTCCAACGTTCGTCTCCTTCGTTGCGCTGCGTAATCCGTCGGAGCCTGAAGCTATGACGATGGCGGAAGATTCGGCACCGTGGCGGGCGGTACCGATGCCGCGCTCAGGTCACGAGCGCCTGAAGCCCCGTGAGCACGTCCGTCCAGTGGCGCTTCATCCGCTCGCGCTCGGCGGCGTCGGCCAGTCGCTCCTGGTCGAAGCGGATCGCCGTGCGATCACCCCGGTCGACGAGCTGCACCTCGAGGGTCGTGGGCTCGTCCCTGCCCGGCGGACGCCAGCGCAGGCGGATGCGCTCGCCGGGGGTCGTCGTCCGGATCTCGATCTCGTGCCCGGCGTCGGTGCGCGCGGTCGCCCCGGGCTCGAACGCCAGATCGCCCGGGTCGCCTCCCAGCCAGACGCCGCGACCCGGACCTTCCGTCAGGAGCGTCCAGGCCTCGTCTGCAGGAATCGACAACGTCCGCTGAACCGCGACCTGGAAGCCCGAGTCCTTCGTCTCGCCGCGGACTCGCCGTCCCGTCTCGCGTTCCCAGGCGACGGTCACGGCCTGGGCCCACCAGCCGTCGTCCCCCTCGAGTGGCCCCTCATCGACGAGCCACGCGGCGATTTCACGGTGTGTCATCCCGTCGGCTCCGGCAGCATCCAGCAGCTCGAACCACTCGGCCCAATCGTGCCCCGTGGCCTTCAGGACCGCTTCATCGGAAATCTCCCGTGCCATCGGATCAGGCCGCGAGCCGGCGATAGCGCGTCCGAAGGCCGATCCAGCCGAGCGAGGCCACCGTGAACACGAGCAGTCCGAACAGGGTCGTCGTGAGCGCCACCCTGATGCCGCCCCACACGAGGGCAGCGCTCACGGACTGCGCTCCGATGGACGAGATCGCCGTCGCCGCCTGGTAGATGCCCATGAAGGTCCCGAACAGGCCGACGACGACGGCCCACGCCCCCCAGAACAGCACCGCGTCGATGCCCGTCTCGACGACGGGGTCGGGACCGTCGACCTCCCGGAGCCGGAGCCACGAGCGTAGCCCGAGGCCGACCACCAGCACGGCGACCGCGAGGATCACCCACATCATGTAACCGCCTTCCCACATCAGCTGAATCATTGGACGTCTCCGGTTGAATCGATGATTCGAAGAGGTACGAGATCGCGCTCGAGCTCGCTTTCGGCGCGGGCGACACGCGCGACACCGGCGGACAGCCAGAGCCACGAACCGAGGGTCAGCGCCCCGACCAGCAGGCCGAGGGAGGCCATGGCCATGTCGCGACGCAGCCATGCCAGCAGCACGATGCCGGCGTCGGCGCCGTTCCCCACGAGCTGGCCGGCCGTCGCGTAGAGATCGAAGGCCAGACCTGCGAACACCACGATCGCGGTGCCGACCGCGATCGTCGGCAGCCACCCGAGGCCACGAGACAGCCGCACGGAATCGCCGTCGCGGCGGATGTGCAGCAAGAAGAGCTTCCACGGCACGATGGCCAGCGTGGCCAGTCCCAGGCCAAGCAGGGGAATCGTCGCCGGCGAAGGATCCTCCAGCAGATCGAGTCCGCCCAGGCCCAGCGCTCCGAGCGTGGCCACCAGCACCAGGGTGGCGCCGAACAGCCCGCGCTCCAGGCGATTACGGGAGGGGTCCGAGAACCGGTCGACGAGGCGCAGGTAGAGGGGGCGATGGAACGCGTTCAGCTCTTCCACGGCCGGGGATCCCGGCATCAGGATCTCCACGGCCCGCCGCCGGGCCGCGGCGCGCGGATACCCCCGGCGCTCGAGCTCGAGGGCCAGTGCGGCGAGATCGTGATCGAGCTCGCGGACGATGTCCGCGCGCTTCGGCTGTGGCACATCGAGACGCCCCGCCAGCCTGCGCAGTTCCCGGGCGAAGGAGGTCACGCCGCCGCTACCTCGAGCAAAGCGATGACCGCCGCGTACGCGTCCCGCAGGTTCTCCTCCTGCTCGCCGAGACGCTCCCGGCCCGTCCGGGTCAGGTGATACTCCTTCCTGCGACGCCCGCCCGCCTTGCTCCACTTCCCCTCTATGCAGCCGTCCTTTTCGAGACGGTGGAGGATCGGATAGAGCGTCCCGTGCTGGAAGGTGAACTTCCCGCCCGTGCGCTCCTCCACGTCGAGCGCCACCTGGTAGCCGTGCTTCGCGCCGTCGCGAAGCACCGCGAAGATGAGCATCTCGTTGATGTCCCGGACCAGCGCCTGCACGTCGACCGGCTCCCGCATGCCCGAGCTTTCTTTCGAGGATGTTCCCTCGTCTCATATATATCGTCGCTCTTTATATATTGATTGCCGATATATTACACAAGTGGGCAGATTGCCCGGGAACCGATCGACCCGACGCGGCGCACGGGAGCTAAGAGACTCGAGGAGAGCGGAGACACGGGGATGATCGAGCGGACCCTGACGACTTCCGTCACGACCTGCATAGCGTGTGCGGTACTCGCGGCGCCACCGGCCACGGCCCAGGTACGCCACGACGCTCCTGGCGCCTGGGACGCTTTCGCCGCCACGCACCGGGCCGAACTCGACTCCGCGGGCGTGATCGGCGCGACGATCGCGTTCGTGCGCGACGGTGACGTCGTCGCTGCCGACTACTACGGCATGGCGGACCTCGCCACGGGTCGGCCGGTCGACGCAGGCACGATCTTCCACTGGGCCTCCGTCACAAAGACCTTCACGGCCGTGGCTCTCATGCAGTTGCGGGATCACGGACTGCTGGGCCTCGATGATCGCGCCGTGGAAACCGTTCCCGAGCTGGGCGCCGTCCACGACCGGTTCGGCCCGGTCGACGCGATCACATTGCGGATGCTGCTCAGCCACTCCGCCGGGTTCCGCGACCCGACCTGGCCCTGGGGCGGCGGCGAAGACTGGCACCCGTTCGAGCCGACCGAGTGGTCGCAACTCGTGGCGATGATGCCGTACACCGAGATCCTGTTCGAGCCGGGGAGTCGTTACAGCTACTCGAACCCGGGGCTGATCTTCATCGGGCGCACGATCGAGACGCGGGCCGGCGACGTCTACGAGGCATACATCGACAAGAACATCTTCGACGCGCTCGGAATGGAGACGGCGTACTTCGACCTGACGCCCTGGCGCCTTCGCGAGCGGCGATCGAACAGCTACGAAGTGTGGGAGGGCGAACCCGTCGCCCTCGGCCGTGAATTCAACACGGGCATCACCGTGTCCAACGGGGGGCTCAACGCCACGGTGGGCGACATGGCCCGCTGGGTGGCGTTTCTCGCCGGCGCGCCGGAGGGTCGCACGGGAGCACGAGCCCGCTACGACACCGTGCTCGCACGCACTTCCCTGGAGGAGATGTGGCGGCCTGTGGTCGCCGTCGAGGACGGCGGCGCGCTCGGCCACGTCGACATGGGCCGCTCGTTCTTCCTCTACGACGCCGACGGGCGCCGCGTCGTCGGACACACCGGGAGCCAGCACTCGTTCCGCAGCTTCATCCTCGTCGACCCCGAGAACCACACGGGACTTATCGGGGTCTACAACACCGCGGGGGGCGACGGAGAGACGGGCGTCGACACCGACGCGATCGTCGAACGGACGATGGCGCGGGCCCTGGACGAGTTGTTCTGACGGGAGTTGATGACATGCGGAGGATCTTGGATGCGGGACGGCCCCGGAGCTTGCGAGCGCGCTGGAGCGCGGCGGGGCTCATACCGTTCATCGCCTTGCTGGCGGTGACGACGAGCGCCTCGGGCCAGGCGCCGTCGCGCGTGACCGGGTCGGAGCCGATCATCGGCGGTCCCTGCGAAGGCTGCGAGGCCGTGTTCGAAGGGATGCCGGACGATCCCCCCTCGACCGTCCGCATCGGCCCCGCGGACGAACCGGGAGCGCCGCTGCGGATCACGGGCGTCGTAACCGATCGTGGCGGGCGGCCCGCGGCGGGCATCGTCGTCTACGCCTATCACACCGACGCCGAGGGGATCTACCCCCGCGACGAACACCTGTCCGGAGCCGCGGCCCGGCATGGCCGTCTCCGCGCTTGGGCGACGACCGATTCCGACGGGCGGTACGAGTTCGAGACGATCCTGCCGGGCCACTACCCCGGCCGTAACGCACCGCGGCACGTCCACATGCACGTCATCGAGCCCGGCTGCTGCACCTACTACATCGACAGCATCCACTTCACCGACGACCCGCTGCTCGACGAGGCCGCGCGCCGTGATACGGCCGAAGCGCGGGGCGGCAGCGGAATCGTCACGCCCCGACGCGGCGACGACGGCTCATGGACCGTCGAGCGAGACATTCGCCTCGGTCGGAACGTGCCGGGCTACGACGAAGCCAGGGCCGCCACTTCGTCGTAGAAGCGCGCCACTGTCTCGATGCCCTCGTGGTAGGTCTCGAGATCGATCCACTCGTTCGGCGCGTGCAGGTTCGACCCCGGCAGCCCGAAGCCCAGCAGCAGGACCGGGGCCTCGAAGGTGCGCTCGAACAGGGGGATGATCGGAATCGACCCGCCCTCGCGAACGTACACCGGATCACGCCCGAACGTCTCGCGCAGGGCGGCCGCCGCGGCCTCGAACACCGGATCGGTGGGATCCGCGGCCCAGGGCAGGCCGCCGTGGTGGGGCTTCACGGTGACCGTCACGCCCTCGGGCGCCAGTGATTTCACGTATTCGGTGAACTTGCGCTCGATGTCCTTCGGATCCTGGTCGGGCACGAGCCGCATCGAGATCTTCGCCATCGCCTTCGCCGGCAGCACGGTCTTGGCGCCCTCGCCCGTGAACCCGCTCAGCAGGCCGTTCACGTCGAGGGTCGGCCGGAACCCGAGGCGCTCGAGGGTCGAGTAGCCCTTCTCGCCGTCCAGCGCGGGCACGCCCGTCTGCTCGATGAACTCCTGGTCGGAATGCGGCAGCGCGGCGAGGCGCTCGCGGTCGGCCGCGGTCACCGGGCGCACGTCGTCGTAGAATCCCGGGACCGTCACCCGGTTCTCGTCATCCTTGAGGGCCGCGATGATCTCCGCCAGCGCGTTGGCGGGGTTCACGACAGCGCCTCCATACTCCCCCGAATGCAGGTCGCCCTTCGGCCCCTGCACGTGCACTTCGAGGTAGGCGATGCCGCGCAGCCCGGTCGCGATCGTCGGCACGCCCGGCGCCAGCATGCCCGTGTCGCTGACGATGACCGCGTCGCACGCCAGCCGGTCGGCGTTGCGCTCGAGGAAGCCGGCGAGGTGCTCGCTGCCGACTTCCTCCTCGCCCTCGATCACCATCTTCACGTTCACCGGCAGCCCGGCGCCCGACTTCAGGCGGGTCTCGAGGGCCTTCATGTGCAGATGGACCTGGCCCTTGTCGTCGATCGCGCCGCGCGCATACAGGCGTCCGTCTCGCTCGGTGGGCTCGAAGGGCGGGGAGTCCCACAGCTCGATCGGGTCGACCGGCTGCACGTCATAGTGCCCGTAGATCAGCAGCGTCGGGGCGTCCGGGTCGACCTCGTGGGCGGCGACCACGATCGGGTTTCCGGCGGTCGGGACGACTTCGACGTCGGCGACCCCGATCGCCTCCAGGTCGGCCTTCATCTTCTCCGCGCATTCCGCCACCTGGTCCGCGTACTCGGGCTCCGTGCTGATGCTCCGGATGCGGAGGAGTCCCTTCATCTCTTCCACGAAGCGGTCGGCGTGTTCGGACAGGTATGCGGTGAGGGCTGCGTCCGTCTCGTTTTTCGTCATATTGGTACCTCGTGCATCGAGCGGCCCAGGGACCGCCCGGGTAAGGAGCACACATGCAAAGCGAACCGATGATACGAAACCGAAAGATCGACCCGCGCGGCCGCGGACGAAACCTCCCGGGCCTCCTGCTCGCAGCGGTCGTCCTGGCGGCGGCGTCGGCCGGCTGCCGCGGAACGGATGGAGAGGGATCCGCGACGCCGGCCGCGGCCGGGTTCGAGTACTCCGTTACCGGCGACGTCGAACGGACGATTCGCGGTCCCGACGCCGCCGCCGGCATCGAGTCGATCGCCCAGGTGGGCGAGGTGTGGTCGCTGGATCTCTCGGGTGGCGAAGGCAACGAGAACGGCTCGCTCGCGCTCATCTCGAAGGCCGGCCCGCCCTCGTCCGGCACTCACGCCCTCAGCGACGCCGAGACGCCGGCCGAACTCGAAGACGGAGAGCTCGGGCTGTTTCTCGTCATCGCCGGCGCGGAGCCCGGGGCGCGGTTCATCGGCGCGGCCTCTTCCGGCGAGGTGACGCTCGAGCCCGACGAGGCGGGAACGTCGGGCAGCCTGAAGGCGACCGCCAAAGGGATGGTCTACCCCGAGGGCGAGGCGGGCGCGACGGGATCGCTGAACATCTCGGGCTCGTTCAGGACTCGAGCGCCGGAGTAGAGGTCCAGCGGACCGCCGGCCGATCAGGCCGGGGCGCGGGCGGCCCGGTCGAGGGCCAGGTCGAGGGCGCCCGCGAGCAGGCCGCGCTCCGTGCTGCCGGCCCGGCGCACCGATTCGTCGACGGCTTCTCCCACGGTATGGCGGATGGCCCGGAACACGGTCTCGGGCTCGAGCGCCCGGTCGCTGGCGGCGGCGCAGGCGAACGCGCGGGCCGTCCCGCAGCTCGCGATCACGTCGGCGACGATCGCGAAGCGCTCGTCCGCCGCTCGCTCGATGTGGGTGTCGCCCGGCTGCTCGGCGGCGAACGGATGGTTGGCGCCGCTGACGATCGTCTCCACGCCGGCCGCTTCGAGCTGATCCAGCCGCGTCCCGTCGAGGGTCCCCGACGCGGCGGCGGCGACGAACAGGTCCGCCGGAACCTCCCAGAACTCCTCGCGCCGCTCGTTCGCGCCGAACTCCTCGTTGAGCGTCTCGGGCAGCGTGTTTCCGCGCCGGCTCAGCAGCAGCTTCTCCACGGCGTCCGCCCCGAGACCTTCGGGCGCGAGCAGGGCATCGCGGGCGTCGCAGATCCCGACGACGTCGAGCCCGGCGCGCGCCATGTAGAGCGCCGCCGCTCCTCCCACCGCACCGAAGCCCTGCAGGAGCACCCGCACGCCCCGCGGATCGCGGCCCTGCCGCTCCAGCAGACGGAGCGCCGACTGGGCGACGCTGTAGCCGGTGACGAGCGCGAACACCCGCGCGTCCTTGCCCGCGAGGCCATATGGCGCCGGCACGAGCGTGTCGAGGCCCTGCCGCATCAACTGGCAGCGCTCGGTGAGCGTGGCGCCCTGCAGGCCGAAATGGCCCCGCAGGACGCCCATCTGCGGATGCTCGACGTCGACCTCCGTGCACAGCGGGATCACGTCCTCCGACTCGCTGACGTTGAGGTCGCCGGCGGTGCCGTAGCGGGAGCGCAGCTCGCCGCGGATCGCGGTGAACCAGCGGCGAAGGATTTCGGGCTTGGCGGCGTCGGACGCGTCGAAGGCGATGCCCGACTTCGCGCCGCCGATCGGCGGGCCCGAGAGCGCGAATTTCAGCTCCATCGCCTTGGCGAGAAACGTGACCTCGTCGCGGTTGAGGCCAACCCTCATCCGCGTTCCGCCCCCCGCCGCCCCGCCCTTCAAGCTGTTGATCACCAGCCAACCGCGGGCCGACGACAGGGGATCGTTCCATTCGAACACGATCTCCGGGCGAGCTCGGAAGAACGCTTCCACGCGTTCCCAGATCGCGGTTCGATCCGTCGCTACTGCCTCCAAAGCGAAACCTCCGGGTCGGGCGGCGCCCGCGGCGTTCAGCCCGCGGGCCGCTCCCAGCTGTTGTTCGTGCGGTCGGTGTCCGGGTACCAGGCGTCGGGGTCGATGACGATCTTCTCCACCTGCCCGTCGACGGGCAACGTCCGGGTCACCTCGCGCGTCCCCGCCCACACGTCCACGGGCCACACGAAGGTCTCGGTGGAACCGTCGGCGAGGGTGACCTGCAGCTCGACGGGCATCACGGCGTCGGACTGGTTGCGGACCGTGATCTCGAGCCCGTCCGCGGTCGTCTCCACCGACCCGATCGCCTGGTCGAGCGTGGCCGTGTCGTAGTACCAGGCCTGCCAGAACCAGTCGAGGTCGGTGCCCGCCGCCTCCTCCATCATGCGGAAAAAGTCCCACGGCATCGGGTGCTTGTACTTCCAGGTGTCGATGTAGTCGCGGTACGCCGCGTCGAAGCTCTCCGTCCCCATCATGTGACGCAGGGTGTGCATCAGCATCCCGGGCTTCGAGTAGGCGGCGATCGAGCGCCCGAAGCCGTTCTCCGCGTAGTCCGTGTGCCGCATGATCGGCACCTCGACCCCGGCCTGCACCGCGTTCAGGTAGTTCCGCATGTCTCCGTTGCGGCTGCGGCCCTGCGGCGAGTCCTCGCCATAGTAGTCGGCCATCGCGAGGGCGGTATTGTAGGTCGTGAATCCCTCGTCCATCCAGGCGTAGGCGTTCTCCTTCGTGCCCACGATCATCGGCACCCAGAAGTGGCTGAGCTCGTGTGAGACCACCCCGTTCAACGACGCGGGCTCGTCGCGGTCGTTGATGAAGGTGATCATCGGGTATTCCATCCCGCCCACCTGCGGGGGACCGAACGCCGCCGTGGCGTGCGGATACGGGTACGGCAGCAGGTAATCACCGTAGAACTCGATCGCGTGCTTCGCGAACCCGGCGGCCTGCGCCCAGGTCTCCGATTCGGGCGGAAACACGCCCTGGATCAGCGCCCTGCCCTGCTCACCGCCGGTCTCGGCGCCGGTCACGTTCCACGCGTACCGGTTCGACGTGGCCCACGCGAAGTCTCGGACGTTCGCGGCATGGAAGCGCCAGGTGAGCCGGCCCGTGTCGGAAGCGCGGGTCGTGCGCCCGGCCTCGACATCGGCGGGGCTGACCACGTAGACGACGGTATCGAGCTCCGCGGCGCCCGCCAGGGTCTCCGCCTGCTCGGGCCGCAGCACGTCGCTCGGATTCTCCAGCTCGCCGGTTCCGACGACGACCCAGCCCTCGGGCACGTCGATGTTCACGTCGAAGTCGCCGTAGTCGACGTAGAACTCGCCGTCTCCCAGGTAGGCGTCCGTGTCGAGCCCGAACACGTCGTCGAACACGGTGATCTGCGGATACCACTGGGCGATGTTGTAGATCTCGTGGTCCAGGTGCCCGTTCCGGAACCCTCCGCCCCCGGAAACCGTGAACGACCAGTCGACGTCGACGTCGGTCGTGGAGCCGGGCGTCACCGCGTCGGGCGGCACGACCACCATTCGCGTGTCGATGATCCGGTAGCCGGGATCGCGCTGCGTGGCGTCGGGGTCGTCGGTCAGGTCTTCGAGCTCGACGCCGTTCACCGCGACGCGGTCGATCGTCATTCCGCCGGTGAGCTCGACCTGGCGGTTCCGCTCCACGCCCTCGGAGAACACGTTCTGATACAGGCGGACGAGGATGACCGGCAGCGGTACCGGCGCCCGGTTGTGGATCGTCGCGGTCTCGGATCCCGTGATCCGCGCCGTGGCCGGGTCGAGGCTGACGTCGATCGCGTAGTCGACGGACTGCTGCCAGTACTTCGGCCCCGGGCGGCCGTCCGGCGTCCGCGTGCCCTCGTCGACGGCACGCACGTAGCCGGCGGGGGGCTGCACCGGCTCGAACACCGGCGTGTCGGAGATCAGGCCGTCGCCCATCGTGACCGGCGTCTCCTGGGCGCCCGCCGCGGCCGGAAGCGCCAGCGTCATCAGCGCCGCCGTGAAGCCGGCGGCGATGCGCCCGAATCGGATCCCTGCGCCTGGTATTCTCCCCATCCCCGTCCTCTCCCTCGTCATCCGTCGCTCTTCGTTTCGAAATCCGTCCAGCGCAGCAACGGCATGAGCTGCATCCTGCCGTCGTGCCGCCAGTCGGCCGGTGGCCACGCCATCTCGCCGAGCGGCGTGACGCGACTGATTCCGAGCTCGACCGCCAGGCGCTCCGCGACATGCCGGGTCGGATCGTCGACTCCGGCGATGCCCAGCGCCTGCACCCGGCCCTCCAATACGCCCTGCAACTCCGCCAGTTCCTCGACCGACGCGAGATCGTACACCCACAGCACGCGCGGCAGCGGCTCGGAATACGCTCCCGCCTCTCTCCGATGCAGGATCGTCCAGCCGAGGTCTTCCGGACCCATGGCTCGACCTCCGGCTTCGGCGCCGAACTGGAGGCGAGTTCGCGCCGCGCGGATATCGACCGCCTCCTCGTCCGTGGTCAGAACCTTTCCGCGACGCTCGACCTCTGCACTAAGCAGCACCGCTAAGCGGTCGAGGCGGGGGTCGGCCGACGACGAGACGTCGCCGCCGCCGGCGCCCGAGTTACCACCAAGCAGATACACCAAGCGGGGCGACACGCAGCCGGCCTGGTCGTACGCCAGGGTGTCCCGCACCAATCCGCCGAGTTCCTCGTCGGTGACCGCCGGGCCCAGCAGCGCCACCCCGACCCGGGGGCCATATTCGAGCAACGGTATCGTCGGGGGCGTTCGAGCGCGCAGGCTCCGCACAGCTTCCGCTCCGCCGTAGACGACCACTTTACCTGATCGCTTTGTCCACTCGTGCGCCACGGGCCCGGGGGCGTCGGCCGGCCACCACGTGGCGGCGAGGGTCTCGGCCAGCGCGGGGTCCTCCTCGGCGAGCGCCCGCGCGAAAAGACCGACGAGCCAGGGCTCGGTCGCGGGGAGCTTGCAGAGGACGGCCGAGCGCACGAGCAGACCGCGAATAACCGCGGTCACGGCTACCCCCGGTACGTTTCCGGCCAGCACGAGATGGAGCACCGGCGGTCCGGCCGCACGGCGACGACGCCCGGG
>JASFRN010000045.1:0-20225 GCA_050114915.1 Gemmatimonadales bacterium
GCGCGGCGTCGAGGAGAAAGACGTTGTAGCCGGCGTCGCGGATCAGCGCGTCGCGTTCGTCCGGCGTCGTCATCCGGATCGGCTCGACGCTCTTGATCCGGAAAGGCTCGATGACCGTGGAGATCTGGCGCGGCGTCCGCATCAGAAGGTTCCGCCGCCTCCCTCGGCCGCCTCGTCGCCACCCAGCCCGAGCTCGCCGGAGATCCCGCGCATCGCGTCGATCACCGCCTGGATGTGCTCGGTGTGATCGACGCCGAGCGCGTCCCAGCACGCCCGCATCTCGTCGCGGTCGATCGCGGCGGCGAACCGCTTGTCCTTCAGCTTCTTCTTCACGGATTTCGGCTTCAGGTCGGAGATTCCGCTCGGCCGGACGAGCGCGCAGGCGGTGATGAAACCCGTCAGCTCGTCGACGGCTCGCAGGGCGACGGCCATCCTCGTCTCCGGCTCGACGCCGGTGTAATCGGCGTGGGCCATGACCGCGTTCAGCACGTCCCCCGGCCAGCCGCGCTCGCGCAGGATCGCCACTCCCGTCGACGGGTGCTCGTCGTCGGGGGCGTGCGCGTCGTTCGGCCAGCGCTCGTAGTCGAAGTCGTGGATGAGTCCGGTGACGCCCCAGAGCTCCTCGTCCTCTCCGTGCTGCCGGGCGTAGGCGCGCATCGCCGCCTCGACGGCGTACATGTGCCTGCGGAGATTCTCGTTCTCGGTGTATTCGTGGACGAGGGCCAGGGCTTCGTCACGCGTGGGTCGGTCGGGCATCGTCACCTCCGTCGGGAGTCCGGGTCTTCCAGCAGCGCCGCTCGCCGTACGCTATCGCGACCGAACTTCTCGCGCAGGCGATCGACGGCCTCGGCGACCACGCGGTCGGCGGGCGGACCCTCCGGCGCGAACATGCCGAGCTGGACCGCCGGCTCTTCCCCGAATCCGGAGAGCGTGACGCCGACCAGCCGGATCGGTACCTGGCCGCGGTCCGCTTTGCGAAACAGGCTGCGTGCCACCGGCCAGACGGTCTCGACCGTGTCGGCGGGGGCGGGGAGGCCGCACTGGCGGGTCACCGTATCGAAGCCGCGGAACCGTAGCTTGACCGTCACGGTCGTTCCGGCGATCTCCTTCCGCCGGCAGGCGGCGGCGACGTTCTCGCACAACCGCAGCAGGGTGCGCTCGACGGCCGTTCGGTCGACCAGATCCTCGTCGAACGTGACCTCTTTGCCCAGCGATTTCCTCTCGCGTCCCGGGCGCACCGGGCGGTCGTCGTGCCCGGCGGAGAGACGGTGGAAGCGGCGGCCCAGCGCCTCGCCGAAACGCCGCTCCAGCACCTCGGCGGGAAGAGCGGCCACGTCGCCGATCGTCGTGCAGCCGAGCGCTCGCAGCTTTTCCAGCGTCTTCGGCCCGGCGCCCCACAGCCGCCGGACCGGCAGGGGCGCCAGAAATTCCGCCGCGCCCCCCGGCTCGACCACGGTCAGCCCGTCGGGCTTCTCGAGGTCGCTGGCGATCTTCGCGACGAATTTGGAAGGCGCGACCCCGACCGATGCGGTGAGGCCGGTGTCCGCCCGGATGTCGTCCTTGAGCCGCCGGGCGAGGGCGGGCCCCGGCCCGAACAGGCGGCGGCTCGCCGTCACGTCGAGAAACGCCTCGTCGATGCCGAGCGGCTCGACGAGGTCGGTGTAGCGGTCGAAGACTTCGAATACCTGGCGCGACACCTTCGCGTACAGCTTGCCGCGCGGGGGCAGGAAGACGGCGTGCGGGCAGCGGCGCCAGGCGGTGGAGATCGGCTGTGCGGAGTGGATGCCGTATTTCCGCGCCTCGTAGTTGGCGGTCGAAACGACCCCGCGCCCTTCGCCGCCGCGCGGATCGGCGCCCACCACCACCGGTTTGCCGCGGAGTGACGGGTCTTCGCGCTCCTCGACCGCCGCGAAGAACGCGTCCATGTCGACGTGAAGGATGGTGCGAGGGTCAGTCATGTCTGAACAGTAGCCACAACGAAAGAGGCCCGCGACTCGCGCGGGCCCCTCCCGATCGGTACGTCACGGCGGGAAACTAGAAGGTGTAGCGGAGTCCCACCTGCGCCCGGCGCGTGTCGCCGAGGCCGCTGCGGATCGTCCCGTCGAAGTTGAACAGCAGGCCGCCCTGCGACGTGTCGAGGAAGTTGTCCGCGTTCGTGAGGTTGAACACCTCGAAGATCGGCTCGATGGCCTGTCCCGAGTTTCCGACCGGGAACGCCTTCGAGATCCGGATGTCCCAGGTGAAGAAGTCGTTCTCCCGCCGCAGCGTGTTCCGCTCGAGGACCGATCCGTCCGCGCAGATACGGTCCTGCGGCGTCACGGCCCGCTCGCCCGTGATGCAGTTCGCCGATACCGGCGACGCCGAGGCGTAGCGGAAGACGTTGTTGACGTCGATCTCGTGTGGGAGATGGAAGAGGGCGTAGGCGTTGACCGCGTGCCGGCGGTCGCGGTCGGAGTAGCCGTACTCCGCGTCGAGCTGCGTCTCGTCGGCGATCCGGATCGTGAACGGGTCGCGCTCGTTGTCGTCGTCCGACTTGTCCTGCGAGAGCGTGTAGTTGACCTGGAAGTCGACGAGGCCATTCGCGGCACCTCGACCCTTGAAGCTGATCGTGCCGGCCCAGTACCTCGACTTCGCCGTGCTCTCGGTGACCGTCAGCGTGCCGATCCCGCCCCCGCCCGAGTGTGTTCCGATCGCGTACGGCGTACCCAGCTCCGGCGCGTTCGCGTTGAAGAAGCGGAACAGGTTGTCGGTGCGGGCGTGCTGGCCGGAGATCTCGACGGCCACGTTCGGGCTGAGCTTCTTCTCGAACCCGGCGCTGAAGGACCACGTGCGCGGGAGCTGCAGGTCGCGCGACGCCACCTGGATGTCGGGCAGGAACGGCGCGCCCGTCGGCTGCAGCAGGTCACCGTAGGCCGGGATCGTGCCGAAGTTGTCGTAGTTCGCCCCGCTGCCGGCGAGCGTCTGCTGAAAAGCGCCGTTCGTCGTGCGGTGCTGCGCGAACACGAGCATCGGGATGCGGGAGAAGTAAGAGCCGGCGTTCAGCCGGATCACCGCGTCGCCCGTGCCGTCTACGTCGTAGGCGAGCCCGAAGCGCGGCTGGAAGTTGTTCAGGTCGTCCGGGATCGTTCCGTCCGACGGGAAGTCGAACGCGGGATCGGCGATGTATTCGCCGAAGTACGTGTCTTCCGGCTGGATGAACACGTCGGGGTGCCAGGTGCCTTCCCAGCGAACGCCCAGGTTGAGGGTCATTTTCTGGGTCGGCTTCCACGTGTCCTGCACGAACAGAGCGAGCTCGTTCACGTTGAACGACTGCAGTCCGAGCTCCGACTGGGGGACCGGCGGCACGGTCGCCGACTGGAGGAAGAGCACGACGCCGTCGCTGTTGTCGTTCTGGACGAAGTCGATGAAGCTGTCGACGGAGTCGAAGATGTAGCGTCCGTTCGCGAATCCGACGAACTGCTGGGTGACCCCGGTCCGATTGTACTCGACGCCGGCCTTGAACAGGTGATTGCCGGTCAGCTTCGAGATGTTGTCGATGAACTGCAGCCGCGTGTCGTAGCCGGGGTCGATCGGCAGGAAGAACGGCAGGCCGATCCGGAACCCGTCGGCGAAGTCCATGCCCGTATCGGGAAACGGCTTCGTGCCCGCGAACGCCGGCTGCGCCGGCACGTCACCACCGGGGAAGGTGGGTCCGTCGTAGGCTCTCGGACGGTCCTCGCGCGCCCACTGGAAACGGAACTCGTTCGACAGCGTGTTCGAGAGCTGCGAGTTGAGGGCGCCGTTGACCGCGTGCGAGAAGTCCTTCTCGACCCCGTTGGCGCTGAGGCCCCACGCGTCGACGTCGAAGGTCCCGTTCCGCTGCTCCGACCACGTGTAATTGTACTTCAGCGACGCGTGGTGCTTCTCGCTCAGGTTGAAGTCGAGCTTGGCGATCAGCGCCCGGTTGTCGTCGGTGCGCGGAATCGGCCCGTATTCGTCGTCGAACAGCCCGGGCCATTGCGTCTGCAGGAAATTCTCCAGCTTCTGGAGCTCGGACGGGCTCATCACGTTGCGCGTGAACTGCTTCGTCTCGTCCCCCTCCTGCTGGTCGTAGGAGAGGAAGAAGAACGCCTTGTCTCGCGCGATCGGTCCGCCGAGGGTGAATCCGAACTGGTGCCGCGTAAGGTCGGGCTTTCCGCCGCCGCGCGAGGACGGGTACTCGGCCACGAGCCCGTCGTACTGACCGAAATAGTGTGCGGAGCCCTTGAACTCGTTCGTTCCGGACTTCGTGATCACGGTGACGAAGCCGCCGGCGGAGCGGCCGAACTCGGCGGGCGCGCCCTGGCCCACCACGACGAGCTCCTGCACCGCGTCCTGGTTGAACGTGAACGCGGGCCGCTGACCGCCCCGCTGCTCGCCGAAGAACGGGTTGTTGAAGTCGGCTCCGTCGACCATGACGTTGTTGAAGATGCCCCGCTGGCCGCTGATGTTGAGCTCGTCGCCGTCGGGACCCTGTCCAATCTGGACGCCCGGCGTGAGGAGCGTGTAGTCGAGGTAGTTACGTCCGTTGTTCGGGAGTCCGTCGACGACTTCCTCCGACAGCCGCTCCGACTTCGTCGCGTCCTCCGTATCGACGAGCGGTTCCCGTTCGGCTTCCACCACCAGGCCCTCCAGCTCTACCGGGCGGAACTGGATGTCGAGGTTGACGCTCTCGCCGACCCGCAGCGTGATCCCCTGGATGACCTCGTTGGCGTACTCGCCGATCATCTGCGCGGTGATGTCGTAGGTGCCGATCGGCAGCAGCGTGCGGACGAACGTGCCGGCCGAGGTGCTGACCACCTCCGCGCGGTAGCCGGTTTCGCGCTGCTCCATCAGGATGGAGGCGCCGTTCACCGGGGCCCCGTTCGGGTCGGTGACGGTGCCGCGAATCACACCGGTCGTAGCCTGCGCCTGAGCGTGCAGGTCGGGGGTGGAGGCGAACAGGAGCCCGGCGCCGACGAACAGGGCGACGAGCAGGCGGACGGGGTCGGGCAGACGCAGAGCGGCCATGACGACTCCCTCACGAAAGGTTTGCGATCCGGGGGAGCTGGGCTGCGCGGAGAGCGCTGACCCACCGGCGGGTTGCAGTCGGACCTGCCGGTACGAGACGGATCGCGTTTACCTGGCTGACACCATCCGGTCCATCCTAGTCACCCCGACCTCCGGCGGCAACGCGGGGAACGGGACTAAATCGGACTCATGTCGGCCTCGCCGGCCGCGATCCGCTCGGCGAGCACCCGCCGCACCCGCGCCGGGACGTCACTGATCAATCCGTCCACTCCGAGGTCCAGCAGCCGCCGCATGACGTCGGGCCGATTCACCGTCCAGACGAAGACGCCGAGATCCCGGGCGTGGGCCTGGCGCACGAATCGCCGCGTCACGAGACGCATCGGGCCCTTGCGGATCGGCAGCATGACGGCGTCGATCTCCCGGCGCAGCGGCGCACGGATGCCCAGTTTCCCGAACAGCACGAAGGGGACGAGGTCGCGCCGCGTCGCGCACTCCCAGTCGGCCTCCGCCGCGGCCGGTGCGACGGCCGCGCGGTCGAAGCCTCCGACGATGAATCGCCCGAGATCGCCCCGGCCACGGGCGCGACGGGTCCGAAGCCAATCGCCGAGTGCCCGTCCGGCGTCCGGCGACTTGACCTCGATGATCATGGGCAGCTCGCCTCCGGCCTCCACCGCCTCGTCCAGGGTCGGGATCCGGATTCCGCGGTCGCGGAACGGAAAGGTGCGTCCCATGTCCGGAGTGAACTGATAACCGGCGTCCAGTGCCTGCAGTTGCGCCAGGCTCATCGCTTCGGCGGGACCCGTTCCGTTGGTCGTCCGATCCACGGTGTCGTCATGGATCGTGACCAGGTGTCCGTCCGTCGTGACGTGGACGTCGACCTCGAGGGCGTCGGAGCCCGCCTCGACTCCGTGCTCGATCGCCACGACCGTGTTCTCGGGCGCGACCCCGGCGGCGCCCCGATGGCCGATGATCCGGATTCGGCTCCCCGCTGCGAACAAACCCATGGACGCAGTCTAACGCGCCGGCGCGAGCTCGGGAAACGACGGCGGTCGACGGGACGATTCGTCTCGTCGAGGAAGCGCGGATGATAGGCGGGTGATGGGCTCTGCGAGTCCCGGGTCTGTGAAACGCCTGTGATCACCTGCCATCCGGGAGCGTCTGAAAATGGATTTTCAGAGGGGACGGAGGGGCCTGTCCGCGGTCCCCGAGGAGGGCTGGCCGTTAGACCGCCTGCTCGTCGGTGTAGCGACGACCCGAACACTGCGCCAGTTGTTCGGCACGCGGAACAGACCGCTCCTCGGTCTCCCCGTTCGCGCGTGGGACGTGGCCCTGTGGAGCGGGGTCACGCCGCAGGGTTGCACACACTGCATGAAGCGCCTTGCGGAGGCGGGCCTGCTGCAGTCCGTGGAGCCACGGAAGCCCTGGCACGCTGCCACGTATCGGATCGAGCACGGACACCCCCTGACAGAACCTCTCTCCCTCCTGTTCCGAACCGAGCGTCGACTCGCGGGTCCATTGAAAGGGTTCGGAAGTCGGCGCCGCGTGAGTGGCTGACGCAACCCCCGACACGCTACTCTCGTCTCATCGAACGAGCGGGGGTGTCGCGGGAGGGGATTCGAGGGAGGGGAAGGAGATGGGTTCAGACCGAACCGGCGGACTCGGACGCTTCGTGCGCGAGTTGCGGCGGCGCAAGGTGTTTCGCGTGGCGGCGTTGTACCTGGCGACGTCGTTCGGAGTGCTCGAGGCCGCGGACATTCTCCAGGAGGCGATGCACCTTCCCGCGGCGTTCCTGCCGTCCGTCACGATTCTCGTGATCCTCGGCTTCCCCGCGTCGCTCACCATCGGCTGGATCTTCGACGTCACCAGCGAGGGTCTCCGCCGCACCCCCGGGATGCATGCTGCTCCGACGGCGGGAGGCGGGCGGAGCGGCGTGGTATCGGCGCGCTGGCCGCTGGGCTCACTCGCCATGGTCGCGGGGCTGTCCCTCGGGGCGGCCGCGTGGACGGCGCGCGGGATTCGGGGCGGTGCTGCGGGAGGCGCCGGCACCGGGGTCGCATCCGCGGGAGTCGCATCCGCCGAATTCGTCTCGATCGCCGTACTGCCCTTCGCCAACCTCAGCGGCAATCCCGACGACGACTACTTCGGCGACGGTCTCGCGGAGGAGATCGGCAATGTCTTGTCGAGGATCGAAGGCCTGCGGGTGGCGGCCCGGACCTCGGCTTTCGCCTTCAGGGGTCGGCGGATCGACGCCAAGCAGATCGGCGACACGCTCGGGGTCGGCATGCTGCTCGAGGGCAGCGTGCGTCGCGCCGGAGACCGGGTTCGGGTCGCGGCTCAGCTCATTCGGGCGGCCGACGGGCTGTCCCTGTGGTCGGATTCCTGGAATCGTGAGCTCACGACTTCGAACGTGTTCGCCATCCAGGACGACATCACCCGGTCGATTGCCGCCGAGTTGGCCAGGGAACTCAGCCCGGACCGCGACCAGCTGGCCGAGCGCCGGACCGCGGATCTCGAGGCGTACGACCTCTACTTGCTGGGCCGACATCACTGGGCGCAGCGCACCCCGGAGGGTCTCCGGGAGGCGATCGATCTGTTCGAGCGAGCGCTGGAGCGGGATTCGACCTATGCGCTGGCCTGGGCGGGACTGGCGGACGCCTGGGAGGCGAGGCCGTTCTTCGACCGCTCGGTGTCGATGACCGAAGCCGAGAGCGTGGCGCGCCCCGCCGCGGAACACTCGCTGAGACTGGCTCCGGAGCTGGCGGAGGCGCACGCCGCCCTCGGCGTCATCCTGTCGGACTACGACCATGACTATGCCGCGGCCCTCGGGCATCTGCGGCGCGCCGTGGAGCTCAACCCGAACGACGCGCAGGCGTGGTCGTGGCTGTGCGTGGCGCACACGATGAGCGGTGACGCGCGCACCGGCCTCGCAGCCTGCGACCAGGCCGTCACGCTGGATCCGTTGTCGCCCGTTCCACGCGCCCAGCGGGCGCTGGCCCTCATGAGCCTGGAACGCTATGAAGACGCCCTCGCCGACCTGGAGTCCGCGCAGGCGCTGGGCCCGCTGGCATGGGTGCTCACCGTCGCGATGCGGCGTGAGCTGGGTCAGTGGTCGGAGATCGACGGAGATCTCGTGCGGACGGGCGCGGCACTCGGCCTTGCCGAGCCGGAACGCATGCGCAGCGTGGCCGACGCGATCCGGCGTTACGGGACGGCAGGCGACGCTGCCCCGGAGGCCGCGCTGGAAGTCCTGCGGGATCTGGAGGCGGCGGGGCGCATCGGTTTCCTCGAGCTCGCGCCGCTCTATGCCTGGGTCGGGGCTCGCGGCGAGGCGCTCCGCGTATTCCGCCGCGCCGTGGGCAACGACGATCCATGGCTCCCGTTCGCCGGCCAGGTCACCTCGTTCGACCCGCTGCGCGGCGAACCTGCGTTTGCCGCCGCGCTCGACAGCCTCGGCCTTCCCAACGGGGCGTCCCGCTGAGTTCCGCCCGGCGGGCGCTGGTTCGACGGGTGGCTAGAGGTCGCGTCGACGGAAGATCAGCCATCCGAACAGGGTGAGTCCGACGATCCACGCCGCCGCGGCACCGGTCACGGCGGCCGGATCTCCGACGGCGGGAGGTGCTCGGCCCGCCTCGAGCGCCCGCGCCGTCGCGTCCGCGAGCGCGGCCGGGTCGTACATGAGGTAGTCGTGCGCCCGCCGAAACGTCTGCATCGGCGCATACTCGAGCGCCGGCCTCGCGGCCTTCCAGATCTTGCCGATCCCCAGGACGATCAGGTCTTCGGCGGCCACGGTGTAGAAGAACCAGATCGCCATCGCCGCGCCGGGGCTGCGGACGAGCGTGGCCACGAGCAGAGCCGTCGTGACCGACCCGAGCACCGCCAGCATGAAGCCCGCCGTCGCCGCCGCGTCCGTTCCCGTGAAAAGCGACCCGGCCTCGGCCGGCGCCGGCGTGCCGAGGAGGGCGAGCCCCCCGCCCAGGCCGACGTGCAGGGCCGCGAACACGCCGGCGACCAGCACGGCCGCGATGACTTTCCCCCAGTACCATTCACTGCGCGACAGCCCGTCGATGACGTTCTGCCGGGCGGTTCGCCAGGAGAACTCGTTGGCGATAAGCAGCAGCACCACCACCCCGGAGAAGATGATCGGCAGGCTGGCCGATTCCCCGAGGATCTGGGCCCACTGGCCGGGGAGCGCGAAGCTTCCGTCCCCCGCCTTCAGTGCCTCCCGCAGGTTGTAACCGAAGCCGAAGACGTCGATGAACAGGAAGAGAGCGACCGTGACGTAGAACACCGGCCGCTTGCGGGTCTTCAGCCATTCGTTGCGAGCCAACATCGCGGGAACGTTCACGATTCCTCCGCCGTCGCGGGAAACGCTTCGTCGGTGGATTCGAGGAACGCGTCCTCCAGGGTGCGTCGTTCGAGCGACAGATGGGAGAGGAATACGCCACGCTCACCCAGCCAGCGGTTCAGCGCGGCGAGGTCGCCGTCCTCGACGTCGACCCGAACGAGATCGTCGTCGAGTTCGACGCCGCCGGCCGCCGGATACTCCGCCAGCGCCGCGGCCAGGGCCGCGGGGTCGGCGGCTCGCAGGGCGGCCAGCGCGGCCCCGCCCTCGGTGAGCTCCGCCACTGCTCCCTGCCGCACGACCTTCCCCTTCCGGAGGATCGCGACATGGGTGCAGGTCCGCTCGACCTCCCACAGCAGGTGGCTCGAGAGGAAGACCGTCTTTCCCCTGTCGGCCAGCTGCAGGATGATCTCTCGGATCTCCCGCATCCCTTCCGGATCGAGCCCGTTGGCCGGCTCGTCGAGGATCAACAGGTCAGGGTCGCCGAGCATCGTCGCCCCCAGGGCGAGACGCTGCTTCATCCCGAGCGAGCACTTTCCGAACTTCGTCGTCTCCCGCCCGGCCAGGCCGACCGTGGCCAGCACCTCGTCCACCTGAGCCGAAGACGTGTCCTTGACCCGGGCGACCAGCGCCAGGTTGTCACGGCAGGACAGATACGGGTAGAAGTTCGGCTGCTCCAGGGTGGCGCCCACCCGGCGCCGCGCCTCGCGCAGTCCGCCGCGCCCCTCTGCCCCGAACAGGCGGAAGGAGCCCCGGGTCGGCGTGATGATGCCCAGCAACATGCCGATCGTCGTCGTCTTTCCGCTGCCGTTCGGACCCAGGAAGCCGAACACCTGGCCTTCCTGGACGGCGACGTCGAGTCCGTCGACGGCGTGGGTCTTTCCGTAGTGCTTCGTCAATCCGCGGGTTTCGATGACGGGCACGAAGGTCCTCTGGTTCGATGTGCGAGACGATTCTCCGACACCTGCCGGGCATGACGATGGGAGAGCCCTGCAGGTTTCTCATCGGGCCTCACCGTGTGTGGCAAACATGGGGCAAATGGAAGAAGCCCGCAGCCGGGGGGTGGCTGCGGGCTCTTCGGGCGGCGCGGCGACGCCGCCGACTCCGGCAACGGTAATCCTACGGCAGCAGGACCGCGTCGATCACGTGAACCACCCCGTTGCGGGCCGCGATGTCTGTCGTCGTCACGGCGGCGTCGTTGATCATTACGGTCGAGCCGTCGACCGTCACGGTCAGTTCGTCACCGTTGAGCGCGGTGAGGGTGGCCTCCGCGATTACGTCTGCCGCGGCCAGATCGTCGCCCACGACGTGATACGTGAGGATGTCGATCAGCTGGTCCTGGTTCTCGGGCAGAAGCAGTGCGTCGACGGTGCCGGCCGGGAGCGCGTCAAACGCCTCGTCCGTCGGCGCGAACACCGTAAACGGTCCCGCTCCGTTGAGTGTAGCCGTCAGCCCCGCCGCCTCTACCGCCGCTCCAAGCGTCTCGAAGTTGCCGGCGTCGCCCGCCACTTCGAGTACCGTTCCCGGCTGCTGCGGAGCCATCATCTCGTCTTCGTCGTCTCCGCACGCGCCAACCGCGAGCGCGGGGATCACGACGAGGCCGAGCAGGCTCGAGAGTCTCTTTCCGTTCATTGTCTTCCTCGGTGTCAGGCGTCTACGTGGCAGCCAGCACTTCGACTGTCTAATGTTTGTCTAAGGACAATATCGGAGACCACCGGGAGTGTGTCAATAGTTTGTCGATGGTGCGGGCCAGCCCCCGAGGACGGCTCTTTTGCTTGCCGCGCCCGCGCGGCCGGCGGTATCCTGAGCGGCCCGGCAACCACTCGTATTCCCGAGTTCCATCGATTCGATATGGCGACCGACATGACACATTCTTCGACCGATTCCGCGGCGGACGCGGGCGCGGCTCATCCCGAGGGCCGGATGGACGAGCTCGTCTCCCTGTGCAAGCGCCGCGGGTTCATCTTCCAGTCCTCCGAGATCTACGGCGGCGTGCAGTCCGTGTACGACTACGGTCCGCTCGGCGTGGAGCTGAAGAACAACCTGCGCGACGCATGGTGGGCCGCGATGGTGCGGGAGCACGACGAGATCGTCGGCCTCGACGCGGGCATCCTCATGCACCCGGAAGTCTGGGTGACGAGCGGCCACGTCTCGACCTTCTCCGACCCCCTCGTCGAGTGCCAGAACTGTCACCGGCGCTTCCGGGCCGACGAGTTTCCGGAGCTCGAGGCGGCCGCGGGCGGCGACGCCGCGGCGGCCGAAGAGGCGCAGTGCCCGGTCTGCGGCGTGAAGGGGCAGTTCACCGAGCCGCGACAGTTCAACCTCATGTTCAAGACGTTCATGGGACCCGTCGAGGACGAGAGCGCGGTCACCTACCTGCGGCCGGAAACCGCCCAGGGCGCCTACGTGAACTTCAAGAACGTGCTCGACAGCTCCCGGGTGAAGGTCCCGTTCGGCATCGCCCAGGTCGGGAAGGCGTTCCGCAACGAGATCACCCCGGGCAACTTCATCTTCCGCACCCGCGAGTTCGAGCAGATGGAGATGCAGTACTTCGTCGAGCCCGGAACCGACGAGGAGTGGTTCGAGACGTGGCGCGAGCGTCGCGAGGCCTGGCTGACGGGAATCGGCCTGCGCGAGGATCGGCTGCGCATGCACGAGCATGCCGAGGACAAGCTGGCCCACTATGCGAAGCGGGCGATCGACTTCGAGTACCTGTTCCCGCACGGCTGGAACGAGCTCGAGGGCGTCCATAACCGGACCGACTACGACCTGTCGCGCCACCAGGAGGCGTCCGGCAAGAAGATGGAGTACGTCGACGCCCCCACGAACACCCGCTTCGTGCCGTACGTGATCGAAACCGCGATCGGTCTCAATCGCCTGTTGCTGGCGGTGCTGGCCGATGCATACGAGGAGGAGGAAGTGGAGGGCGAGACGCGGACGGTGTTGAAGCTGCATCCGTCGCTGGCCCCCACCTCGGTCGCCGTGTTCCCGCTCGTGAAGAAGGACGGGATGCCCGAGATGGCCGAGCGGATCACCGCCGACCTGAAGCGCTCGTTCCCCACGTTCTACGACGAATCGGGCTCGATCGGCCGCCGGTATCGCCGCCAGGACGAAACGGGGACCCCGTTCTGCATCACGGTGGACGGGCAGAGCATCGAAGACGGTACCGTCACCGTGCGCGACCGTGACACTCTCGAGCAGGACCGGGTCGCCGCCGAGTCCCTGCGGGGCGTGCTGGCCGAGCGGTTGGCGGGCCCGGGCGCATCCTGAGCACGGCGACGGCCGGCGGAGCTGCATGGGCCTGACGGTACGCGAGATCCGTGATCGCGCCGAGCGCTTCCAGGCGGCCCTCGCGGAGGAGAGCTTCGAGGCTCGCGCCGGCCGCAAGGCGTGGCCCGAGCTCAGGCCGTTGTACGCCACTCAGTCGATCTTGCGTTTCGATGCGTCGATGCCGGTGGTCCAGCGGGAGCTGGCCTCGGCCACCGGCGACGAGCGACGCTGCTTGCAGCGGCTTCTGGCCTGGCTCGCCGAACATCACGTGCGGGCTGCGAACGCCGAGCTCGACGACGAGTTCGCGCAGTGGATCGCGGGCGCGACGGTCGCGCGGGACGGGGAGGAGATCCCGGTCCGGAAGCTGCCCGGGCTGATTCGCGAGACCGAAGACCGACCCGCGCGTCGCGCTTACGCCCGCCTGCGCGGTGAAGTGCTGAGCGAGGTGCTTCCCCTGCAGCTCGACCGGCTCAACCGCTGGCGGACGGCCACGGCGGAGCTCGGCTTCGGGGACTACCGCCAGACGGTGCAGCGCCTCACGGGGCTCAGCCTCTCCCGCGTATACGCCGAGGGGCGCCGCTTCATCGATCTCACCGACGACCTGTACCGCGAGCACCTGGGCCGACACCTCGCAGAACACTTCGGCCTGTCGGCGGTCGACGCGGAGCAGCACGACGCCGAGTGGCTGAATCGCCAGATATGGCTCGACGGGATCTGCGACGAGGCCTCGCTGCTCGAGACGCTGGGGGAGGACCTGCGCACGATCGGCCTGCCCCTCGAAGCGGAGGGGCGGATCGACCTCGCGGTGGAGGCCTTCCCCTCGCCAGGCATGCGTCCGGCCTGCTCGGCGGTTCGGGTTCCCGAGCACGTGCTGATCCTCGTGACGCCCACCACGTCGGTGCCGGGACTGCGCACGCTGCTGCGAGAGATCGGTCGCGGTCTGCACTGGGCCTATACGTCGGATCTGTTGCCGTTCGAGTTCCGCGCGCTGGGCGACGGGTCGGTGATCGACGCCCACGCCACGCTGTTCGGCGGGCTCGGGCGCGAGCCCCGCTGGGTGCGGCACGCGTTCGGGCTGTCGTCCGAAGCCCTCACGAAGTACGTGCAGGACTCGGCATTCCTGGAGCTCTACGCGCTGCGCCGCATGGTGGCCAGGCTGACGTTCGACCTGGAGCTGTCGGAGAGCGATCGGCCGGGCGCGATGGGTCCGCGTTGGGCGGAGCTGATGGAGGAGGCCACGGGCTTCCGCCACGACGCCCGCGCCTTTCTCGCCCAGCTGGGACAACGCTTCGGAGTGGCTCGTCGCCTGCGCGGCCGGATGCTGGCGGCGCAGCTGCGGGCGGACCTCCAGGCCCGGTTCGACGAGGACTGGTTCCGGAACCCCGAAACCGGGGCGTTTCTGCGCGACTGGTTCGCGCAGGGGCTGACCCACGACGCCGGGATGCTCGGCGAGCGCCTGGCCGACGGACTCGATGCCGACGCCCTGGTCGCCTCGCTACGGCACCGGCTGACCGCCTCGTGGTGAGCCGTCGGTGGCGGCACGTCCTCGCGGCCGCCCTGGTCCTCTCCCTCGCGGCGATCCGCCCGCTCGCGGCGCAGACGCCGGCGGTGCCGGTGTCCTCCCCGACGCCCGCGGAGCGCGCCGACTACCTCTCGTTCACGGCGCTCGACGAGATCGGGCCGTACCTCGCTCGCCTCTCCGCGGAGGCGTCGGGCCTGGAGATCGATACCCTCGCCGGGCCCGTGCCGCTGCCGATCATCCGCATCGCGGCCGACCCCCCGGGGGGCGAGGCACAGGTGGTCCGTGTCCTGGTTATCGGGGCGCAGCACGGCATCGAGCGCGCCGGAACCGAGGTGGCCCTGCGGCTCGCCCGGGACCTCGCGATCGGGCGACTGGCCGGGCTGCGTAACGCGCTCGAGGTGCGCATCGTGCCCGCGGCCAATCCGTGGGGTGTCGAGAACCGGCGGCGCGGGGACTCGGAGGGCGTGGATCTCGATGCCGACCACGTGCGTCTCACCGCGCCGGAGACCCGGGCGCTGTGGGCTGAGTACGCCACGTGGCGCCCGCACCTCGTCGTCGACCTGCACGAACTCGGCCCGTCGGAGTACGACGTGCAGGTGGCCGTGCCCACCCATCCGAACGCCTCGGCCGCGCGCCGCTTCGCCCGCTTCTATCTGCTGCCCTGGGCCGCGAACGAGCTGGCCCGCGACAATCTCCGGTTCCACGAGTACGTGATGCCGTGGATCGATGGCCGGGCCCAGGAGCGAGCGGCCGTGCCGGCGCCCGATTCACTCCGCGACCGGGAGCCGCCGGTCGTCTGGTTCACGCCACCCGCTCTCGGAGCCGCTACGGCGCGCAACGCGTTCGCGCTGGCGGGGAGCGTCACGTTCTTCGTCGCGGTGTCTTCGTCGCGCGACATCATCGGGCTCGAGCGCCGCAGCGACGCGATGTACGCGACCGTCGCCGCGCTGCTCGAAGCCGCGGCTGGCCAGGCGGACCAGCTCGTCGCGGCGGCGACCGTCGCCCGCGGTCTGCCCAAGGATTCGCTGGTGTTGCGGGCTCGATACGTGGCTGCCGGTCCGGGCGTCCGGATGCCGTGGTTGTTCATCAACGCGCGGGGCCAGCGGGAACAGGGAGTCCTCGCGCCCTGGCGCCCGACCGTGGAGACGGTGCGCTCCCTGCTCCCGCCCGTGGGCTGGTGGATCGCGCCGGGCGCGATCGACCTCGTATCCGCGCTGCGGGCTCACGGGTTCAGGGTCGGGGACGCGCCGGGGTCGGATTCGGGAGGGCGCGTACTCGGGTATTCGGGTTGCGGTGCTCCCGACCAGGCGGGCGCCTCGGCGGAGGTCGGGGCGATGATCCCCGTTGCGCCCGATTCGCTCCCCGGCGGCTCCGTCTGGGTGCCGGCCGACCAGCCCGGCGGACGGCTGCTGTTCACGCTCGTCGAGCCGTGGTCGGACGCGGGGTGGTTCGCCTCCGCCGCGGCGGCCGACTGCGAGCCGGACGGAAGGTATCCCGTGTACCGGGTGGTCCGTTGACCGCGTGGCTGGTGGCGGGGCTCGCCGCGGCCGCCTGGCTGACCTGGCGAATCGGCGCGAACCGGCGGATCGCGCGTCCCCCCGTCCTCGATGGCGACGGACGGCCATACGAAGTGGTCGAGCTCGAGCTCTCCGACGGCGTCGGCGTTCCGCTGATCGATGCGGGTACCGGCCCCGCCGTTCTCCTCGTCCCCGGCGCCGACGGTATCCGCCAGACCTGGCGCTATCAGCTGTCGGGCCTGGCCCGGAAGCACCGGGTGATCGCCCCCGATGTGCGATCCGATTTCCCACCGGGGACGAGCTTCGACCGCCTGGCGCGCGATCTCGAGGAAGTGCTCGATGCCCGTGGCGTGGAGCGGGCCGTGGTGGTCGGCCAGAGTCTCGGCGGCGCGATCGCGATGCACTTCGCCGCATCGCGCCCCGAGCGGGTGCGCGGACTCGGAGTCGTCAACTCGCTGGCCCGGGTGAGCTACGCCCACGTGGGTCTCAACCGCGCGCTGCTGGTGCCGGTGGCGATGGCCACGACCCGTTACCTTCCGACGATTCTCGCCCGGTGGTTCGCCCGGCTGTGGAGCCGGCTCGAGGTCTGGGTGTTCGACGCCTCGCCCGGGTCCGAGCGCGTGATCGAGTACGTTCTGTGGTCGGGTCCGCGTACGGTGCGCCCGCGAGTCTCGAGCGCCCGGGTCAATTTGCTGAAGCGCGCCGACCTGTGGCCCGAGCTGGCGCGGATTTCGGCGCCGACGCTGGTCATGAAAGGTCCCCACGACACGTACGTGCCCGTCGCCTGGTCGAAGGAAATCGCCGACGCGATCCCCGGCGCGCGCTATGCCGAGGTACCGGGAACGGGGCACTGCTCGCACATTTCGATGCCGGACACGTTCAACCGCATCCTGTTCGACTGGGTCGACGGGATCGGCGACTCGACTCGCTCCACGGAGGCCGAAGGGTGAGCGAAGGAAAATTTTCGTCCCGCTGGGGGACGTTGCTGGTGATGCTCGGTATGGCCGTCGGTACCGGCAACATCTGGCGCTTCCCGCGCGAGGCTGCGAACAACGGCGGGGGGTCGTTCCTGATCCCCTGGGTGATTTTCCTGCTCCTCTGGTCGGTTCCGCTGCTGATCGTCGAGTTCGCGATGGGCCGGGCGGCCCGCCGCGGCCCGATCGGGGCGTTCGCGAAGCTGTTCGGAAAAGGGCGCGCCTGGATGGGCGCCTGGGTCGCGTTCACGGCGACCGCCATCATGTTCTACTACTCGGTCGTGATGGGCTGGACGCTCCGTTATCTGTGGGCGTCGATCAGCCGCGGCGTTCCGATGACCTCGCCCGAGGCCGCGACGTCGTTCTGGGAAGGATTCGTGGGCACGCCGACCGCCGTCCTGTTCCACGGCCTCGCGATGGCGCTGGGAGTCTGGGTCGTGGCGCGGGGCGTCCAGGGGATCGAACGTGCCGTGCGTCTGCTGATTCCGGGGCTGTTCGTGCTGGTGATCGCCCTCGCCGTGCGGGCCGTGACGCTGCCTGGCGCCGAGGCGGGTCTGTCGTTCCTGTTCACGCCGCACTGGGCCGACCTCAAGCACGCGAACGTCTGGGTCGCGGCGCTCACCCAGAACGCCTGGGATACGGGGGCGGGGTGGGGACTGGCGCTCGCCTATGCCGTGTATCTGCGCGACAAGGAAGACACCGCCCTCAATGCGTTCGTGCTCGGGTTCGGGAACAACTCGGTCTCGCTGCTCGCCGGCGTCATGGTGTTGTGCACCGTGTTCGCGATCATGCCGGAGGCGAAGGACACGATCATCGGCGCGGGCAACGAGGGCCTGACGTTCATCTGGGTCCCGCAGCTGTTCGGCCAGATGCCCGGCGGTGCCGTGTTCATGGTCTTCTTCTTCCTCGCGCTGTTCATCGCGGCCTGGAGCAGCCTGATCGCGATGATCGAGCTCGCGACCCGGGTGCTGCTGGACGCGGGCCTCAGCCGCCGCCGGGCGATCCCGCTCGTGGGGATCGCGGGCTTCCTGCTCGGACTGCCGTCGGCTCTTTCGCTCTCCTTCTTCCGCAACCAGGACTGGGTGTGGGGCGTGGGGCTGATTCTGTCGGGCTTCTTCTTCGCCTACGGAGTCGTGCGCTACGGTGTCGACCGCTTCCGCGCGGCGCTGGTCAACCAGCCGGGAAGCGACATCACGATCGGCCGCTGGTGGAGCGTGGCGATGGGTCTCGTGCTGGTGGAGGCGGTCGTGCTCACGGTCTGGTGGCTGTGGCAGGCCGTCCAGACCGGAGATCTCGGCGCCACGTTCACGCCGTTCTCGAGCTTCAACGTGGGTACGGTCCTCGTGCAGTGGGCGATCGTGCTCGTGGCCCTGCTGTCCCTGAATCGCTTCCTCGCCGCCCGGATGTCGGGCGACGCGCGCCTTCCGGGCGATCCCGACGTGGGCGGAGAGGGCGGGATGGCGCAAGGAGGGCCGTGAGGCGGTGGCTCGCGGCGGTTGCCGCCCTGGTTGTCGTCTCAGGCTGCGCCTCGGGAGGATCGGCCGTGCCGCCGGCCGAGGCCCCGCCCACGCCGGGTGCGGCTCCAGCGGCGCCGGCTTCCACGTCCCCCGCCGTCTCGACGGCCCCGCCCGCCATCGCCGTCGTGCGGATCAGCGCCGAGACGCTCACGCCGCGCGCCGGTGACACGATCAGGGTCCGGCCGGCCGCCGTCGACGCCGGGGGTGCCGTCCTCGACGGCGTAGAACTCCGACTGCGGGCCCCGGAACGACAGCTCGACGTTCTCGACGACTCGTCGCTCGTGGCCCTTCGCGAAGGCGAAGCGGTGGTCACGGTGGAGGCGTTCCGAGGCCGGCTGCCCGCGGTCGCCGATTCGAGCGAGCGACTCACGCTGCGGATCCTGCCGGCGCCCCTCGAAGGCCTCGAGCTCACCGCGCCGGACCGGATGTATGCGGATACGCGGTCGGAAGCCCGGGCACGCGCGTTGACGACCACCGGCCGACCGCGCGAACTGGAGCCGCCGATCACCTGGAGCTCGTCGGACCAGGGCGTGCTCCGCGTGTCGGAGGCCGGTGGGCTGGACGCCGTCGCGCCGGGCACGGCGACGCTCTCGGCCAGCGCCGAGACGCGGAGCGCCCGGGCGACGATTCGAGTCGTGCCGAACCCGATCGCGCGGATGGAGCTCCGTCCGGCCTTCGCGGACCTGGAGGTCGGCGAGGTGGTCCACCTGTCGGCGCGGGCGCTCGACGGACGGGGCGGTGTGGTGGACGACGTGCCGTTCGACTGGGCGGTCGAAGTGGTGGACGGCGGCCTCGAGGGTGATGCCCGTGTCGACGTCGACGGTGCTTTCGTCGCCGACGCGCCGGGCACCTACCGTGTCGTGGCGACCACCGGCTCCCGCGCCGCCGCCGCCGAAGTTCGGGCTCGGGCGCGCCCGGCTCGCCGGCCCGTCGCCCTCGTGGGACGCCGTGGCCTGCCGGCAGGCGCCGGGCAGACGACGGGTCTGCGTGTGTTCGAGGGCGTCGACGGCCGGGACTACGCATATACGGGCACGCGGACGACCGGGACCCTGTATGCGTGGGACGTGACCGAGCCCGCCCGGCCGGCGCTGACCGACTCCGTGAAGCTCGCAGGGTCCCGGATCCTCGACATCCAGATCGACGCGGACGCCACGCTGGCCGCCGTCGCCGATGGCGGCGGCCCGTCCGGCCGGGGTGGAGTCTCGCTGCTCGATCTTCTCGATCCGGGCCATCCCCGGCGCATCGGCCGGCCGATCGACACGGGAGCGCGGGCGGCGCCCGGCGTCTGGATCGAGGGGAATCTTCTCTACGTGGCCCACGACGCGCGCGAGCTGCGGGTCCTCGACATCTCCGATCCCGAGACCCCGCGCCCGGTCGGTGGTTGGGCCCCCGAGGCCGTCGGCGCCGTCGTCCACGACGTGAGCGTCAAGGACGGATTCGCGTATCTGAGCTGCGGGGCGGACGGCCTGGTGATTCTCGACGTGGGCGCGGGGATCGTGGGCGGCACGCCGGCGGCTCCGCGCCTCGTGTCGCGCTATGCGTACCGCTACCGTCTCGGCGACGAGGTTCTGGGCAACGCGCATCGCGCCGTGCGCTATCGGAACTGGGTGTTCGTCGCCGACCGGGCCGAGGGGTGCGGCGCCTGCGTCAACGGTCCCCGCGGCTACGTGCGCGTGCTCGACGTGGCGGAGATCGAGCGTCCGGTGCTGGTGGCGCGCTACCGCGTCCCGGAGGCGGGGGTGCGAGAGCTGTGGGCCGAGGACGATCGGCTGTACGTGGGATACGGCCAGGCCGGCGTGCGGATCGTCGACCTCTCCGGCGAGTTGAGGGGAGACCTCTGGCGCCAGGGACGCGAGACGGGCTGGTTCATGACGAGCCGGGCGGGCGTCGACGCGGACGACGGCGCTGGCGCCGCGATGAGCCTGGCGGCGCAGCCCTATGAGGGCCGGTTGTTCGTCACCGACCGCGACTCCGGGCTGTGGATTCTGCAACCCGCCGCCGACCGATGACCGAATTCGAACACCAGCCCTCGGTGGGATCCCTCGAATTCCGGGT
>JASFRN010000046.1:0-19284 GCA_050114915.1 Gemmatimonadales bacterium
GAGCTCCTGCGCTTCGACGAGTCCCTCGGGAAGCGGCTCACCGGCCAGCGTCCCGGAGCGGCGGTACTCGCGCCATGCGGAGCCGGTGATGAATCCACGCACCACGCACTCGACCGGGAACGGGTTCACGCGCAGCACGAGCATCCCTCGGCCGGCCCACACGTCCCGGGTCTCGGCCAGCTCCGGCTTGAGCTCCACGATCTCGTCGGGATCCGCGGAGATGCAGTGGTTGCCGACCACGTCCTCGGTGCGGTCGAACCAGTAGCGCGAGATCTGGGTCAGGACGGCGCCCTTGTCGGGAATCGGCTGCGGCAGCACGCAGTCGAAGGCGCTGATCCTGTCGCTGGCCACCAGCAACAGGTCGTCGCCGACCTCGTACATCTCGCGCACCTTTCCCTGCCGCAGGAGGGGCAGGGGAAGGCTGGTCTCCTGGATCACTCTCATTCGTATTTCATCCCTTCACGCCCGCGGGGTGGGCCGCACGGGCGACTAGACTCGCAGTCCCTCCGGCTCCCCGGGCTCGAAACCCGCCAGGGCCGGCTCGATTTCATCACGCAGAAACGCTTCGACCTGCTCGGGGGCGCGGCCCACGAGGGCCGGCGCGGATCCGAAGCCTTCGAGCTCGGCGCGGTCGAGCTCGAACGCCGAGTCGGACGCGACGCGGTCGAAGAAGTCGTTGTCCTCCGCGCCCTCGTCGAGCCTCGTCCGCGCATCCATCGCGTGACGGCGGATCCTCTCGTGCAATTCCTGGCGATCGCCGCCCCGGGCCACGCCGGCGAGCAGGACTTCCTCGACGACCAGGAAGGGCAGCGACCGCGCCAGCCGGCGCTCGATCACCGCTTCGTGAACGACGAGGCCCGACGCCACGTCACGGACGATGGTGAGCAACGCGTCGGCGCAGAGAAAGCCTTCCGAGAGCGCGATCCGGCGCACGGCCGAGTCGTCGAGGGTCCGTTCGAATCCCTGCACCGAGGCCGTCCACGCCGCATCGAGCTCGAGCGTGCACAGGTGCCGGGCGAGGGAGCAGGCGCGCTCGCTGCGCATCGGATTGCGTTTGTACGGCATGGCCGAGGAGCCTACCTGGTCACGGCCGAACGGCTCTTCGATTTCGCCGAAGCTCTGCAGCAAGCGGACGTCGGTGCCGAACTTCCCGACGCTGGCGCCGATCCCGGCGAGAGCGGAAAGCACCTGGTGGTCGACCTTCCGCGGATACGTCTGCCCGGTGACGGGCCAGGTGGCCGCGAACTCGAAGCGCTCCGCGAGCCGCCGGTTCAGCTCGTCGACCTTCGCGCCGTCGCCGAGCAGCTTCAGGAAGCTCGCCTCGGTGCCGGTGGTGCCTCGGGCGCCCCGGAACCGCAGGTCCGCGAGCCGCCGTTCCACGGCGTGCAGGTCGATGAGAAGATCCTGCAGCCACAGCGTCGCGCGCTTTCCGACGGTCGTCGGCTGGGCCGGCTGCCAGTGCGTGTAGCCCAGCGTCGGCGTGTCCTTCCACGTGCGAGCGAAATCGGCCAACTCGTGCATCGCGGCCTTGAGACGCTGCCGGAGCAGCCGCAGGCCGTCTCGCATCTGGACGAGCCCGGCGTTGTCGGCCACGAAGCAGCTGGTGGCGCCGAGATGGATGTACGGCTTCGCGGCCGGCGCGATCTCGCCGAAGTGATGGACGTGCGCCATCACGTCGTGGCGGAGTCGCTTCTCCAGCTCCCCGACCCGGTCGAGGTCGATCTCCGTTCGATGCGCCCGCATCTGGGCGAGGACCTCGTCCGGGATGTCGACTCCGAGGGATTGCTGCACTTCGGCGAGCGCGATCCAGAGGTCGCGCCAGGTGAGGGCCTGCCGTCGCGGCGAGAAAATATCCGCCATTTCCGCCGACGCGTACCGGTCGATCAGCGGATGCGGGTAGCGTGTCTGTGGTGGACTCAAGTCGCGTGTGCCCGTCCCGGAGCCAGCGTGCCTAGCGTATGCCGAAGAACGTGTTCACGAGGTGCCCGTCGCGAACGACCGTTGCGAGGATCCTACTGCCCCCGGCGAAGGATCGGAAGAGCGATTGCGCCTCGTCGACCGTTTCGATTCGTTTCTGGTTGATGGCCACGATCACGTCGCCTTTGCGGAGGCCCGATCGGTAGGCGGCCTCGTCGGAAATGTCGGCGATCAGCGCGCCGAAGTCCACCGGCAAACCGCGCTCGACGGAGATGCGGTCGTCGACGGTGATCAGCTGCAGGCCGGTCAGGACCTCGACCCGCTCCGCCTGCTCCGACGGCAACTCCACGACCGGCAGCCGCGCCTCGTGCTGACCGTCCGCGCGGACGTACACGACGTCCACGTTCGCGCCCACGCCCGCGTCGAGCAGGCCGACTTCGAAATCGAGCGGACTGTCGATCGGTCGTCCCTGGATGCTGAGCAGCACGTCACCCGGCTGGAGGCCGGCGCGCGAGGCGGGTGAGCCCTCCGCGACGCGGCGGACGCGAGTCCGCGAAAACGAGCTCGAGTCGGACGAGACGACCTCGGGGTCCACGCCGATCCACGGGCGGCGGATCCGGCCGAACTGCTTGAGCTCGCTCGCGATCCGCAGGGCGCGGTCGATCGGGATGGCGAATCCGAGCCCCTCGCTCCCCCCGGAACGCGAGAGGATGGACGAGTTCACGCCGATCACTTCGCCCTCGGCGTTCACCAGCGCGCCCCCGGAGTTGCCCGGGTTGATCGACGCGTCGGTCTGGATCATGTCGGCGTACAGGGTCCCCTCGCTGGGGCTCTCGCGCATGTCGCGGCCCACCCCGGAGATCACTCCCGAGGTCACCGTCGCCTCCGCGTTGGCGACCAGCGTGGCGAGCGGGTTGCCGATCGCGATCGCCGGCTCGCCCACGACCAGGTCGGAGCTCGTCCCCAGCGGCGCCGGCGGGATCCGACCCGGGGCGATCTTCAGCACCGCGATGTCGACCAGGGCGTCCCCTCCGACCAGCTCGGCCGGGAAGCGGTGGCCACTTGCGTCGGCCACCACGATCGAGTCCGCGTCGGCCACGACGTGATCGTTGGTGAGGATGTACCCGTCGACGTCGATCGTGAACCCGGAGCCGAAGACGCGGGGCGCCGCGCGCGACCGGCGATTGAAGAACTCGGAGAACAGGTCACGCTGCGCCGACTGGCCCATCGTCTTCACCACGGTGATGCTCACGACCGACGGGGCGACGCGTCGCGCCGCTTCGACGACCGGCGTGTAGCGGGGGCTCGAGGTGGAGAAGGGGAGGGCCTGGCTGGTGGTGGTCTCGGCGGCCGCGGCTTCGCGAACCCCGGGGACGGCTTGCGCGGCGAACGTGCTTCCCGCCTCCAGGGCCTCGGTGCCGGATCGGCTGGTGATCGCGATGCCGACGCCCACGCCGACGGTGAATGCGATGGCTGCCACGGCGAGCTTCCAGTTCTTCACTTGATCTCGATCTCCGGTCTCGTGGCTCCGGCGGCGACCGGCCTGTCGGCCGACTCGATCGGCCACAGGCCCGGAACGCCGGCGGGGCGGTTCCATCCTTCGGGATAGCGTACGCCCGTGAGGTACAGGGCGGCGGCGGGAGCGGGTTCGGGCGGTCGGCCCGTGCCATGCTCGAGGAGCTCGTCCCACTCCGCGAGCGTCCGCCGCCCGCGCGCGACGTCCACGAGCGTGGCGACGATGTAGCGTACCATCCGGTGAAGGAAACGGTCCGCCACGATCACGAACCTCAGATCACCGAGGGCGCTGCGGCTCCAGGCGGCCTGTTCGATCGTGCAGACGGACCCGAGCTCGGGCTGGCCGGCGCGCGACAGGGCCTCGAACGAGCGCCGGCCGGGAAGGAGAGCCGCCGCCTCCGCCAGCCGCGCGGGGTCCGGCGGCGACGGAGGCTGCCAGACCCGCGCCGCTCGCAGCGGTCCCGCCTCGCCGATGAAATACTCGTACCGCCGTCCCGTGGCCTGAAAGCGCGGATGGAAGTCGGAGGCCGCGGCGCGCAGGCGGCGGAGTCCGATGTCGGCCGGAAGGACCGCCGCGAGGGCCGGCTCGAGGCGTGACAGGTTCCACGACCCGGGGGCGTCGAACGCGATCTCGAGTCCGGCGGCGTGAACTCCGCGATCGGTCCGTCCCGCGCCGATCACCCGCACCCCGTTCTCGAACAGGCGCGCGAGCCGTTCTTCCAGCACGCCCTGGACGGTGCGGAGCTCGGGCTGCACCTGGTAGCCGTGAAACCCCGCACCGTCGTACTCGACGGTCGCGCGGAAGCGGGTGGTGTCGGGTGCCGTATCACTCATCACGCCGCCAAGCTACGGATGCACAGGTGGTGATGAAATGGAGCCAACCGCCGGTCTGCCGGGGGGCGTGCTGTCCGCTCCGCACTCGACCTGGCGCATCCATGGGTACCCGATTCCCATTCCTCCGTTGCCGGAGTGACAGTCATGAGTCTCGATCTGGCCGTCGTAGCCAACCTCGCGGAAGCCGCGGCCGTGGGGTCGGCCGTCGGTTTCGGCCTCGTGCAGCTGCGGAACGTCCGCGCGGCTCGGCACCGCGAGGGTGCGTTCCACCTGGTGCAGTCGCTGCGGACTCCCGAAATGCTCGAGGCCCTGCGTCGGCTCGACGAGCTCCCTGCGGGCCTCGACGAATCGGATCTTCGGCGGCGCCTGGGGGACGACGTGGGACTGATGCACGTGCTCATGGGAACCTGGGAGAGCCTGGGCATCCTCGTGTTCCACGACGAGGTCGGGCTGGACCTGGTCGACGACTTCTACAGCGGCTCGATCCTGCAGTCCTGGTGGAAGCTGCAGACCGCCGTTCGCGACGTGCGCACCAGAACCGGACGCGAAACGCGTTGGGAGTGGTTCCAGTGGTTGGCCGAGCGCATGCGGGAGCGGGAAACGCGGGGACCCGTCATCCCCGCTTACGTCGCGCACGCCGCCCCACCACGTCGAGATGCGGGCCGCGCGCGTCGCGGGCCGTCTGCTCAGTAGCGGCGGATCACGCCGACGACGATTCCCTGGATGCGAACCCGATCGGCCCGGTAGCGTAGCGGCTGCAGGGCGGCGTTGGCCGGCTGCAGGCGTACCATTCCACCCGCCTCCCGGTAGAACCGCTTCACGGTCGCTCCCTCGTCGTCGATCAAGGCGATCACCATCTCGCCGTCGTGGGCGGTCATCCGCGATTGCACGATCACGTAGTCGCCGTCCCGAATCTGCTCCTCGATCATCGAGTCGCCGCGCACGCGCAGCACGTAGTGCGAGCCCGTAGAACCCGCGATGAGGTCCTCGGGAACCGGGATCGTCTCGGTGTCTTCGATCGCCTCGATCGGTTCACCGGCCGCCACGAGTCCGAGCAACGGGAGCTCGACGGCCGCCAGCCGCATCTCGGTCCGCGTGAGCTCGATCGATCGGCTCTCGTTGTAGTTCTTCCGGATGTAGCCCTTCGACTCGAGGTTCGAGAGGTGCTCGTGGACCGTGGCGAGCGAGCGATACTGGAAGAACGAGGCGATCTCCTCGAAGCTCGGAGAGTAGCCGTGCTCGTCGAGGAAACTCTCGATGAAGTCGAGGATTTCCTTCTGCCTGCGCGTGAGCGCCATCGTGCCTCTCCACGTGTGAACCGCATGCCGTTGCCGGGCGGGCGCCGGCCATCGACGCCCGACCCGAAGGGACACCGAAGCAATCCTACCCGAACAGGTGCCGAAGCGCAACGGCGGGCCGGTCGCCGTTGCCGGCCGGGTCAGCGCCCGTATGTTCCGCGCCATGACCACGACCGCTCCCATCCGCCCCGCGGCGCGTCTTCTCGGCGCTCTGTTTCTGTGTCTCCTGCCCGCGCGCGCCACGCTCCAGGCCCAGGAAGCCGTTCGGGTTTCCGACCGGGTCCGCGCCGCCGTCGCGGCGCTGCCACCCGGCCGGACGTTGCCGGTGATCGTGGAGTTCGAAGCGCCGCAGGCCGAAGCGCCCGCGGCGGGGAAGGCGCCCGGAGATCTCGTGCAGCGGCTTCGGTCCCGGTCGACGCTCGCCATGCGCGGCCTCGACGACGGTGCGGCGCCCGCCGATGGCGCGCTGCGGGTGACCGAGCGCTTCTGGGTCGTGCCCGCGGCGGCCGCCGAAGTGACGGCGATCGGCGTCGATCGGCTCGCCGCGATGCCGGGGGTGCGCCGGGTCCTCTCCGACGAGCCGCTGCCGGTCGCGCTCGAGCCTCGCTCCTCGTCGTTCGCCGCCCCCACCTACACGTCCGACGCGATGCGCACGATCGGGGCCGACGCCGTCTGGGACGGCGGCGACACGGGCGAGGGCACGGTCGTGGCGTTCTTCGATTCCGGGGTCGACGGTACGAACGCGATGCTGGCGCGACGCTGGCGCGGAAACCGGACGACGGTCCGTGCTTCCTGGTTCGATCCGTTCCGGCGCGCCTCGGCGCCGCAGGACCTGATCGGCCACGGGACCCAGGTGGCCGTCGCCGGGGTCGGCGCGCTCGGCGCGGGCGACACGCTGCAGCTGGCCGACGGCTCGACCCTCGTGGCGGCCTCCGATCTCGACGTAGTGACCGGACCCGCCCCGCGGGCCGAGTGGATCGCCGCCCGGGTGTTCGACAATTTCGGAGGCGGCGTCTACACTCGCCGCTCGGTGCTCCTCCAGGCGTTCCAGTGGGCGCTCGACCCCGACGGCAACGCGGGAACCGACGACGCACCCGACGTGATCAACAACTCCTGGGGGATCCTGTCCACGTCCGAGTTCGACCTCTGCACCGACGTGCTGTACGGGGCGATCGACGCGGCGGAGGCGGCAGGGATCGCGGTGGTGTTTTCGAGCGGCAATACCGGGCCGTCGTCCGGGTCCGTGGTGTTTCCGGCCGCGCGGGACGACGCGGCCCTGCGGAGCTTCGCCGTCGGCGCGAGCAGCGGGACGACGACGATCGCCGTGGCGGATTATAGCGGCCGCGGTCCGTCTCCCTGCGGAGGCGGGATCAAGCCGGAGATCATCGCCCCGGGTACGGTGCCCGAAGTGCGCGCCGCCGGGAACGGCCGGGCCCGCCTGACAGGATTCACCGTCCAGGGCACCTCGTTCTCCACCGCGCAGGCGTCGGGCGCGCTCGCCTTGCTGCGGCAGGCACGAGGCGGCGCGAGCCCCGAGACCCTGAAGCGCTTCCTCGTGGACAACGCGATGGACGTCGGCCAGGTCGGTCCCGACGACGACGCCGGCTACGGGTTGCTCGACGTTCCGGCCGCGTTGAGCGCGGCGGGTGCGCAGATCCGTCCCCGCCTGCAGGTGGCGGGAGCGACGGCCGACGAGGAGGGCCTGACCGTGGTACTGCGCAACCGCGGTGCCGCGTGGCCGGGCGGCAGCCTGCGGGTCGAGCCCGTGACGCCCGCCCACGCGGCCGCGTCGTCGGCCGCGTTGCCGGCGCTCGGTGCGGGTGAAGAGCTGGCCGCCCGCCTCGCGTGGTCGGTGGCGGCCCCGGAAGCCGGCGTTTCGATCCGGGTGACCGTAACGGGTCGCGCGGGAGACGTCGTGCTCTCCCGCCTGGTGCTCGCCGGTCCGCCCGACGGGTTCGGCGGCTTCGTGCTCACCGCCGGCGACGTATCGGCCGGTGCGAACGACTTCGGCCGTCTCGGTCGCATCGCGGCGCCGGAAGGATTTCGCTGGCGCGGAACCGAGCTCCTGCCGGCGGGCGGTCTCGCGGTCTCCGCCGGGGGGCGGATCTCCGACGGCTTCTACGTCTCGACGCTCGGCCGCTCCGACCTGAAGACGTTCGGCCCCGCCGTGGAAACGGATTGGGCTCCGCAGCGCTCGTTCACCGACGTGGCGGCGACCGAGGCGCAGGTGCGGTTCGACGACCTGGAAGCGCTGCTGCCGGTAGGCCTGGAGGTCACGGGGCGTTACGAGGCCACCGACGTGTCCGGCGTCGGAGCGCTCGGACTCGTGCTCACGGTTCGGAACCGGAGCAGCCAGTCCTATACCGACGTCACGGCCGGACTGCTGGCCGACTGGGATCTGTCGGGTGGCGAGCACGTCACCTGGGACCCCGACGCCGAGGCGCTGGTCACGGAGGGAGTCGCGGCGGGAGGACCGGTCACGGTGCTCGCGGCGGACACCACGGTTCGGGCGCGCGTCGAACTGCCCCTGGGCACGCCCGGTACCGGCGGGTTCTACGAGCCGGGCAGCGGGGTGCTCGCCGATTCGATCGTGGACGCCACCAAGCTCGATCTTCTCGGCGGAGGGTCCGCCGGCTCGCTGCCGGGTGCCGGCACGGCCACCGACAACGCGGCGCTGCTCGCCGTCGGTCCGTTCGATCTCGCGGCCGGCGCCTCGCTCACGACCCGATTCTGGCTGCTGGCCGCCGACGACACGCCGAGCGCACTGGCCCGGCTGGCGCAGCTGCGCGCCGAAGTCCTGCCGCCGCCACCCGGTACGGGCGGCGACGCGTTCGTCGCGCTGCCGCCGTATCCGAACCCGCTGCGCGTGGGAGAGGGGACGATCCGCTTCCCGTACACCCTGCCGGACGCCGCCACGGAAGCGGGCGGCGACATGGCGCTCGAGGTGTATGACCTCGCGGGCCGGCAGCTGTTCCGGCAGCGCGCGTCGCTCGCGCCGGGCGGCACGCCCCCCGAGTTCACGTGGGACGGGCGGTTGGCGGGAGGCGTCGAGGCGGCCAGCGGTGTCTACCTCTACGTGATCCGGCTCGACGAGCGGACCGTCTCGGGCCGGGTGCTCGTCGTTCGCTAGGTAGCCTTCCGAGATTCAGCGTCCCGCGAGCCCGGTCCCGCGTCGACGGGTCAGTCCTGCTCCGCCATCCTCTCCACCTTCGCCGCGTTCGGGTGCACGAACACGGTCTGCGTTCGTTCTGGAACTACGGCCCCGGGGGGCGCTTTCCGCGGCTTGCGAACGTACTTCCGGCGCGTCCAGGCGACGGGCACGACGTTGCTGCCCCGGGCGCGGCTCAGAACGGCGGCCACGAGGGCCGCTTCCGCGATGTCGGCTTCCGGCGGATTCTGGTCCTTCCGGCCCCAGCGCAGCACGACGTGAGAGCCCGGCGCTTCGCGCACGTGCATCCAGATGTCGTCGGGGGCCGAGTGGCCGAAGGTCAGCTCGTCGTTCGCCCTCGCGGAGCGTCCGGCGCGGATCTCGAGCCCGCTCGAGGCGCGGTATACGCGGTATGGCAGGCGCTCGGACTGCGCACTCCCGCCCCTGCCCGGGTCACTGCCGGCGAGGTTCCGGCGTTTCCCGCCCGCCAGCTTCCACAGCGACTCGTCCGGTCCCTCCGCCGCGAGCCGCTCGAGCGCGTCGTCGAGCGTAGCGAGACGCCGCTCCGCCTTCGCGATGCGTCCCGGTAGCCGGGCGGCGGCGCGCTCGAGGCGCTTGGCCCGATCGTAATACGCTCCCGCGTTGCCCACGGCGTCGAGGGACGCGTCCAGCGGGACGACCACGGGGGTGCCATCGAAGTCTTCGAGGCACGTCTCCTCGGCGCCGGTCGGGACGTCGTTCTTGCGGGCCAGCAGCAGGTGGCCGAGGCGGCGCAGCTCTTCCGGATCGCGCGACCCGGCGACCTCGGCTCGCAGGGCGCGGATCTTCTTCGCGGCCCGCTGCCGCCGGCCCTCCAGCGCCTCCCGCAAAACCGTGGTCTCGGCTGATTCGGCGGCTGTTCGGAGTGCCGCGCCGATGCGCGGGACCTCCCGGGCCCACGCGGCGAGCGCGTCGAGGGGGGTGCCGCTCCGGGTGGCGCCCGGCAGGCCGAGGGAGGAGACGTAGGGCCGCGTGGCGCCATCCTCCGGCAACAGCCATCCCTCGGGACTCTCGCGCAGGGCCGCATCACGCAGCGCCAGGTAGCGGGCGAGGCTGTCCCGGATCTCTCTCGCCTCCCGTTCGCCGCTCGCCTCGAGCGCGCCGCCGAGGACGGTCTGTTCGTTGGTGCTGCTCAACCACGCCACCCGCCGCCGCGCCGGGGCTCCGTCCTCCGTCCTGAGCTCGGCGACGAGGTCGCGCCAGGCGTCGAGTCCGGGCGCCGTGCCGGGCGCGGCCCACCGGCGGTCGGAGACGGCGGCGTGCCAGGCGTCGCCGGGGGCGATCGGGTCTCCTCCCAGGCCCGGGACGAGCACCGATCGGACGACCCCGTCCCCGACGAGGAGCGCGTTCCAGCGGTTGGTGACCAGGTCGAACACGAGGCGCTCGTCACCGTCACCGGGGCCGTCGAGCTCCAGCAGGATCTGCCGGGTGTCGGGGGGCGCGACGACGTTCCGTACGCGGCGGGGACCGTCGAGCAGACCGCGCTCCCGCCGGCCGCGCCGTCGGCGCTCGGCGGCCTCATCGAGTCGAGCCGGGATCCCTTCGAGGGGATGCAGGAGCCACACCCAGCGCTCGTCCCGGAATCCCAGCTCCACCTGCCGCGCGTCGCGATCGAACCGGAGCGACGCCAGTCGGCGGCCGCTCCAGCGCGAAGCGAGGTCACGGGCGAGAGCCGCCGTGAGCACGGAATCGAAGATCAGGGGCATGTGGGGTCCCGGCATGCGACTCACAGGTCACCGATCGCCGTTGCATCGGCTTCGAGCGCCTGTATTGTAGCGTGCATGCGAACCATCCAACCACCCGCGCGCCGCGTTCCATGCACCCGGTGATCGAAGCGGCCGGCCGCCGCGGCGAGTTGCCGGCATGGGTCCGCCTGAGCGAGGCGCGCCGCGCCCACGTCGAGCGCGTGGCCGAGCTGCTGTCCGATTGGGCCGAAGCGCTCGACCTGCCCGAGGACGAGCGCGTGCGCTGGCGAGCCGCCGGCCGGCTGCACGACGCCCTGAAGGATGCCCCCGAGGACGAGCTGCGCGTGCTGGTCAGCGAGGACGGGTGGCCCGAGGCGGTGCTGCATGCGCCCGCGGTGGCCGCCCGGCTCGCCCGTGACGGAGTCGATGACGAGGAGCTGCTGCGCGCCGTCGCCTACCACTCGGTCGGGCATCCTTCGTTCGGGGCCCTCGGAGAACATCTCTACCTGGCCGACTACCTGGAACCCGGCCGGCCCGACACGCCGGAGCGTCGCGAGCTGCGGGCGGCGATGCCTGCCGACCGCGCCCGCGTGCTGCCTCGCGTCATCCGGCGCCGCCTCGAGCGGCAGCTCGCTTCGGGACACGAGCTGCTCACCGCCGCCGTGGAGTTCTGGAATCGAGAGGCCGCCGCGTGACGGATCGGATCCACACCGGCGTCGTGGTGGCCGTGCTGCTCCTCGTGGGCGCCTTGCTCGGATCGGTGCTGCTGGAGTGGGGAAACCGCCGCGGGGGCGGCGTGGCGTCCGACGCCCCCGCGCGGTCCGCCGACGTGACGACGTCGGTCGGCGAACGTCGCGTCAGCCTCGAGGTCCTGAACGGGGCGGGGGATAAGGGAGCGGCGGAGCGCGTGAGCGATCGCCTGCGTGACCTGGGGTTCGACGTGAAGACGTTCGGAAACGCGCGCGGCGGGTTCGACCACGAAAAGACTGTCCTCCTCGACCGTTCGCGGCGCCCCGGGGCCGCGAACGCGATCTCCGCCGCGCTGGGCGGCGTTCCCGTGCAGGTCGAACCGGCCCCCGAGCTGTACCTCGACGCGACCCTCATCCTCGGCCACGACTGGCGGGAAGTCCTCGCCCGCGACCCCGTCGAGCCGCCGTCCGACTGAGCCCTCGGGGCCGTCAGGTCGTCGAGCCCTCCAGCTCACGCTCCAGCCGCAGCTGTCCACACGCCGCGGCGATGTCCCGACCACGCGGCGTGCGCACGGCGGCGGGCAGACCGGACGCCTGGAGCACTTCGAGGAAACGGGCGATCGCCGCGTCACCGCTCGGCGCCCAGTCCCGCCCGGGGATCGGGTTCCAGGGGATCAGGTTCACGAAGGCGAGCCGATCGCCGATCAGCTCGGCGAGTAGCTGCGCCGTCTCCGGCGCGTCGTTCAGCCCCTCGATCAGGGTGTACTCGAACGACACCCGCCGGCCCTTCGCCGCCTGGTACTCGTCGATCGCGTCGAACAGCTCCGGAATCGGCCAGCGCTGTTCGATCGGCACCAGCCGCCGACGCATCTCGTGGGTGGGTGCGTGCAGAGACACCGCGAGGCGGAAGGGTTCCGGTCGTGCCGCCAGCGCCCGGATTCCGGGAACGACGCCGACCGTGGACACGGTGATCCGACGGGCGCCCAGCCCGAAGCCTTCGTGCAGAATCGTCAGCGAGTCGAATACGGCTTCCTGGTTGGCGAACGGCTCGCCCATCCCCATGTAGACGACGTTTCCGATACCTCGGCCGTATGCCTCCGTGGCCACCCGGTCCGCGTTGCGGAACTGAGCGACGATCTCCGCCGGCGAAAGCTGGCGCCGGAAGCCGAAATCGCCCGTCGCGCAGAACGTGCAGCCGAGCGCGCAGCCCGCCTGCGAGGAGAGGCACAGGGTCACCCGGCCCGGCGTAGGGATCAGTACCGATTCGACCTCCTGTCCGTCCGCCAGGCGCCACAGGTGCTTGATCGTGCCGTCGGCAGATCGCGCCTCGAAGGACGCCTCGAGGGGCGACAGCGAGAAGGTCCGGGCGAGCGCCTCGCGCAACCCGAGCGGCAGGTTGGTCATCTCGTCGAACGAGCGGGCGCGTCGCTCGTAGAGCCAGGAAAGCACCTGGTCGAGCCGGTACGAAGGCTCGCCCGCCGCCTCCAGCATCCGCGCCACGGCGGTGCGCGCCGCCGCCGGAACGAGGCCGAGGAGCTCTTCGCGAGGTGCCGACGGGTCGGGCTGGGTCGCTGCAGTCATCTATAGTCCCGGGGACGAATCCGTATCGCTGGCGGCTTGCTGAGGGCCGGGACCTCCGATATATCCCGAGCCCCGCGGGGCGCGACGAGCGCCCCGATCGGCTAAACTATGATGCGGACAAGGTACGCATCGAACGGACGCGGCGAACCCGCCGTGCTCCTCTCCACCACGGGATGCAGCGGGAGACGACGATCGATACGAGGAACTCGGGGGCCACGGAGTACCGGGACATCGGCTGCGGCGACCTGCGCCGCGAACATGCCGGCCGCACGATGCGGCTGGCCGGTTGGGTCCATCGCCGGAGGGATCTCGGGGGCGTCCTGTTCGTGCATCTCCGTGACCGCTCGGGGCTCGCGCAGCTCTCGTTCGGTCCGGACTGGACCGGAGAGGCGGCGGCGGAGATCGCCTCGCATCTGTCCCCGGAGGACGTCGTCCAGGTCACCGGTGAGGTCGTCGAGCGACCGGCCGACGCGGTACGCGAGGACATGGCCACGGGCGAGGTCGAGGTGCTGGTGTCCGAGATCCGCAAGCTCTCGGGCTCCGACCCGCTGCCGATCCTGGTCGCCGTGCCGCCAGAGGAGGAGCTGCCGTCCGAGGAACTCCGGCTGAAGCACCGCGTCCTCGACCTGCGGCGACCGGAGATGCTGCGGAACTTCGAGGTTCGGCACCTCGCCACCCAGGCGGCCCGCAAGGCGCTGTCGGAGCAGGGTTTTTTGGAGGTCGAGACGCCCTTCCTGACCCGGAGAACCCCGGAAGGGGCTCGGGACTACCTGGTTCCGAGCCGCATCCACCGGGGCGAGTTCTACGCCCTTCCGCAATCTCCGCAGCTCTACAAGCAGCTCCTGATGGTCTCGGGCTTCGACCGCTACTTCCAGGTCGCCCGCTGCCTGCGGGACGAGGACCTGCGGGCCGACCGCCAGCCGGAGTTCACGCAGATCGACGCCGAGATGAGCTTCGTCGGTGAAGAGGACGTCTACGCGGTCTGCGAGCGCATGCTCGCCCGGATCTACCGGGAGGCCATCGGGGAAGAGCTGGCGACGCCGTTTCCGCGGATGAGCTGGGCCGAGGCCCTCGAGAGCTACGGCACCGACAAGCCCGATCTGCGCATCCCGTGGTCCATCTCCGACCTGACGGAAACCCTGACGGGGATAGGGTTCGGGATCTTCGATACGGTGGCGGGCGCCGGCGGCCGCGTACGCGGCGTGATCGTGCCGGGCGGCGCGGCGCTCAGCCGCAAGCAGCTCGACGGGCTCGACGCGGCCGCTCGGGCGGCCGGGGCCAGGGGCGCCCTGTGGATCAAGCGCACGGACGACGGCTGGAGCGGACCGGTGGCGAAGGTGCTGGACGGCGACGCGGGTGAGGCCTTCGCCGCCCGGCGCGACGTGGCGCCCGGCGACCTGGTCCTCGTGGTGGCGGGGCCGGATCGGGAGTCCGGGCCGGCGCTCGACGCGCTGCGGCGCGCGGCGGCGGCCGAGCTCGATGCGGTCGATCGCAGCGAGGCTCGCTGGCTGTGGGTCACCGATTTCCCCCTGTTCGAGGAGGATGCCGAGACGGGCCGTCCGGCCCCGACCCACCATGCGTTCACGATGCCGAAGGACGTGTCGCCCGAGGAATTGCGGGCCGATCCGTACGCGGTCGGCTCCCGGGCCTACGACCTGGTTCTCGACGGCACCGAGCTCCTGAGCGGCAGCATCCGCTGCCACGACGCGGCCCTGCAGCGCGCCATCCTGTCGGCGATCGGGATGGGGGACGAGGAGATCGAGGAACGATTCGGGTTCCTGCTCGAGGCGTTCCGCTATGGCGTGCCCCCGCACGGCGGCTTCGCCCTCGGGCTCGACCGGCTCGTTGCGATGATGCTCGGCGCGTCGTCGATTCGTGAGGTGATCGCGTTTCCGAAGACCACGGCGGCGCGCGGCCTGATGGAGGGAGCGCCCTCGCCGATGGACCCGGAGTTGCTGGCCGAGCTCGGGTTGAGGCCGGTATGACGGAGACCACGAACGTGCAGCGGGACGTCCCGGCGGACGGGGCGGACGAGCTGCTGCTCGCGGGGGTCAACGACATGCACCTCAAGACCCTCGCCCGCCTGGCCGACGTGCGCGTCATCCTGCGCCGCGATCGCCTCATCCTCAGCGGCCCCTCCGACGGCGTCGAGCGGGGCCTGCCCGTGGCCCGGCGCATGGTCCGCCTGGCGCGCCTCGAACGGCCGTTCACCGCGGCGGACGTGGAGCGCTTCTACCTCGAGGCGAGCCGCGAACCGGTGGAAGCCGGCGCGGCGTCCGAGGACGAAGCCGACGAGGAGGGCGTCGCGCTGCCGGGCGCGAAAAAGGTGATCCGGCCGAAGTCGGGCGGCCAGCGGAAGTATCTCCGGGCGATCCGCGAGAACGACATCGTCGTGGGCATCGGTCCGGCGGGCACCGGGAAGACGTACGTGGCCGTGGCGATGGCCGTCGACGCCCTGGTTCGAAAGCGGGTGCGCAAGATCATCCTCACCCGACCGGCCGTGGAGGCAGGGGAGGCGCTCGGGTTCCTGCCGGGCGATATCCGTGAGAAGGTGGACCCCTACCTCCGGCCGCTGTACGACGCCCTCGAAGACATGCTGCCGCCCGACCGGGTGCGAAAGGCGATCGAGGAGCACGTGATCGAGATCGCGCCCCTGGCCTACATGCGCGGGAGGACGCTGTCCGACGCCTTCCTGATCCTCGACGAGGCGCAGAACGCCACGACGGCCCAGATGAAGATGTTCCTGACCCGTCTCGGCCTGAACTCCCGGACGGTGATCACGGGTGACAAGACGCAGATCGATCTCGCCGATCCCGGCGAGTCCGGCCTCCTCGAGATCGAAGGGATCCTGCAGGACGTCGAGGGGATCGAGTTCGTATATCTCGACGAGGCGGACGTGGTCCGCCACCGTCTGGTGAAGGACATCATCCGCGCCTACGCCCGCAGCCAGGAGGAGCGCGAGCGGACGGGGGGGAGTCAGGCATGAGCGCGGCCCGGTTCCACGAGAACTGGCGCGACCTCGCGCACGCGGTTAACCGCGAGCCCGAGGAGAACTGGCGGGCCCAATCCGCCCACCACGGCGTGCGCGTGGCCATCGTCCTGCTGCTCGCGCTGGTGCTCCCGCTGCTGTTCCCGGGACAGCAGGGGCCGGAGCAGGGCCAGCTCGAGGCGGGGAAGGTCGCGCCGGCCGACGTCATCGCCTCGTTCGACCTGCCGGTTCCGAAGCCGGCCGACCAGCTCACGGCCGAGCGCAACGCCGCCGAGCGCGCGGTCGCGCCCGTCTTCCGGTTCGATCCCGCCGCGGCCGATTCCTCGACCGAGCGCGTCGGGTCGTTCATCGAGCAGCTCGGCCGGGCGTTGGCCGCATCGACGGACCCGCAGGACAGCGCGGTGGCCCGGGTCCTCAGGTCGTACGACGTGTCGCTCGGTTCCGCGCAGCTCGACTACCTGGCGCAAGCACAGAATCGGCGCGACATACGGCAGGCGCTCGACCGGGCGTTTCACGAACTGCTGCCCGTCGGGGTGGCCTCGGAGCAGGCGGTCGACGACTACGACCAGGATCGGGTGACCCTGGAGGGGATGCCGCGGGAGTCGGCGAGCCGCGATTCGCTCACCACGGTCGGCGAATTCGCCGAGGACGCGTTCGCCTACGCGCCGTCGTCCGTGCAGGGATTCCGCGCCTTCCAGAGCCTGCTGCTCTCGTTCACGGTCCCGAGTCTGAGGCCGGACTCGGTCTCGTGGCTCGCGGCCCGCGAGCAGGCCCGGGCGCAGGTCGACTCGACCGTCGGGATGATTCTCGAAGGTGAGCGCATCGTCACGGCGCACGAGCGCGTGACCGATGCCCAGTACCGACGGCTGCAGGCGTACAACGCCGAGCTGGCGCGACGACGGGGGAGCCTGATCAACCGGGGTGGACGGCTCGTCGGGCGAGCCATGTTCGCGGCGCTCCTGCTGGGTCTCATGGGGGGTACGCTCTTCCTGTTTCGGCCGGTGGCGTACCGCGAGATTCGCCACTTCCTGATCATCATCGGCCTGGTGGCGTTCTCGGTGGCCGGCGCGGCCGTCGTCGAGCGCCTGGGCCTGCCGTCGGCTCTCGTTCCGGTGGTCGTCGCCGCGCTCGCGATCGGGGCCGTGTACGACGGAATGCTCGGGCTCGTAGCCGTGCTTGCTTCCACCCTTCTCGTCATGGGGCTGGCCGCGCTCGCGCCGCTGTACGATCCCGTGACGCTGGCGCTCGGGGGCGCGGTGGCGGCGCTCGGGGTGCGGGGCGTCCGGCGGCGCCGCCAGAGCTGGGCGCTGATCGCCGGCATCACCGCCGCCTACCTGGTCGGCGGCCTCGCGCTGACCCTGCTGGGTGGCTTCAGCTTCGGTTCGCTGCTCGGCACGGTCCTGTGGGGGTTCGTCGGGGCGACCCTCTACACCGTGCTCACGCTCGGCGGTCTCGTCCCGCTGCTCGAGAAGATCACGGGGATCAGCACAGCTCAGACACTGCTCGAGCTGTCTGATCTCAACGCACCACTACTCAGAGAGTTATCACTTAAGGCTCCCGGGACGTATGCGCACTCGATCAACATCGCGAACCTGGCGGAGGCCGCCTGCGAAGCGATCGGGGCCGACTCGCTGCTCGTGCGGGCGGGGAGCTACTACCACGACATCGGGAAGATGGTCAACCCGCAGTACTTCGTGGAGAATCAGCCGAAGGGCCGCAACCCGCACGACCGACTTCCGGCGCTGCGCAGCGCCGCGATCATCCGGGACCACGTGCGTGACGGCGTGCGGCTCGCCAGCGAGAACCGGCTGCCCCCGATGATCCACGACTTCATCCGCGAACATCACGGCACGGGGTTGATCGCCTACTTCTATGACAAGGCCGTGGAGGAAGCGGGCGAGGAAGGGGCCGGCGACGTCAATCCGGGTGACTTCGCCTACCTCGGCCCGAAGCCGCAGTCGCGCGAGACGGCGATACTGATGCTGGCCGACGGGATCGAATCGGCCACACGCGTGCTGGGCGATCCCACGCCGGAGAGGATCCGGGCCACGATCGAAGCGATCGTCGAAGCGCGGTTCGGGGAGGGGCAGCTCGATCAGTGCCCCCTGACCCTGCGCGAGATCGACCGCAGCAAGGCGGCGTTCGCGCGCGTGCTGATCGGCATGTACCATCGCCGCATCGACTACCCCTCGGGCGTGCGCGCCCGCGAGGAGGGGGACGATGCGGGGCCCCGCGGCGAGGCGCTGGCCCCCGAGCCCTCGCGCCCGCGGCGGCGCGCCGACCGCGCCGGCTCGGAGGACCAGCTCGAGGCGGCGCTCGAGGCGGCGGACGCGCCCGATCCCGAAGCGTCGCTGCGTGCCGCCGACGAGTGATCCGGCGGACTCCGCCGCGATCCTGATCGGCGGCCTCGAGGCGTTCGGGCTCTCCGGACTTCGCCCGGCCGTCGAGACGGCGGCCCGCGCCGCCCTGGGCGCACAGACCCTCACCCCCGCCGCCGAGGCCGAGATCTCGGTCGCCTTCGTGGACGACGCGGAGATCGCCCGGCTGAATGGCGAGTGGCTGGGCCGCGAGGGGCCGACCGACGTGATCGCCTTCGGACTCGGCGAGCGACCACTGGTGGCCGATGTCTACGTCTCGGTGGATACGGCGCGTCGCAACGCGGCCGAGTATGGCGTCGAGCCGCGGGAGGAGCTGCTGCGTCTCGTGGTGCACGGCGTCCTGCACGCCGCCGGCTTCGATCACCCGGAGGACGAGGGCCGGGCGGAGTCCGAGATGTTCGGCCTCCAGGAAAGGCTGCTCCAGCGGTTGCTAGGGAGCCGGCCGGAAACCTAGTCTGTACGGTTCGCGAAGCAGGGGAGGCACCTCAGCGGAAACGCCGTCGATGCGCAATCTGCTCCACAAGTTCCGGCGCTATCTGATCACGGGGCTGATCGTCATCGCGCCGATCGGCGTCACCGTGTTCGTGCTGACGTGGCTGTTCCAGCGTCTCGATCCGATCCTCGGCCGGTTCCTGCCGGGGATCGCGGGCCGCCACGTCCCCGGCCTCGGGCTCGCGGCGCTCGTGGTGATCCTCGTCGCGATCGGCTGGTTTTCGCAGCGAACGATCGGCCGGCGAGCCCTCACGACGTGGAACCGCCTCCTCGAAAGGGTTCCGTTCGCGCGTCGGGTGCATTCCGCCTCCGCGCAGATCTTCAGCTCCGTGCTGGAGCGCGAGCGGCTGTTCCAGTACTGCGCCCTCATCGAGTTTCCGCAGCCCGGTTCCTGGGCGCTGGTGTTCGAGACCGCCGACGCACCGGACGAGATCGAATCCACGGTGGGCGAACCCTCGGTCAGCGTCTTCGTGCCCACCGCGCCGAATCCGACGTCGGGGTATCTGCTGATCCTGCCTCGCTCGCGTGTGCAGCGGCTCCAGATGTCCGTGGAGGACGGGCTCAAGCTGGTGCTTTCGGCCGGCGTCGCGCGGCCCGCCCGTCCGGTGGCGGCTCGATGACGGAGACACGCGAGGTCCGGCTGGAGGAGCTGAGGGCGCTGCTCGCGGGTGACGACTCGGCGGTCGACGAGCGGCTGTCGGAGCTCCACGCGAGCGACA
>JASFRN010000047.1:0-19118 GCA_050114915.1 Gemmatimonadales bacterium
CGTGAACGCGCTCGGCACCTTCAACATGCTGGAGCTCGTCCGGGAGTCGCAGGGCAAGCGCCCGGCCGTGTTCTACTCGTCGACCAACAAGGTGTACGGCGGGATGGAGGACGTGGCGACGGTCGAGGAGGAGACGCGCTACCGGTACCGCGACCTGCCGCTCGGCGTGCCGGAGTCGCGGCCGATGGACTTCCACTCGCCGTACGGCTGCTCGAAAGGAGCCGCCGACCAGTACGTGAGAGACTACGCCCGGATCTTCGGGTTGCGCACGGTCGTGTTCCGGCAGAGCTGCATCTACGGGTACCGGCAATTCGGCATCGAAGACCAGGGCTGGGTCGCCTGGTTCATCATCGCGGCGGAACTCGGACGCCCGCTGACGATCTTCGGCGACGGCAAGCAGGTGCGCGACGTCTTGTTCATCGAGGATCTCATCGGCGCTTACGACGCCGCCTGGAACTCGATCGACACGACGAGCGGACGCGTCTACAACCTCGGCGGTGGCCCGGAGAACGCGATCTCGCTGCGCGACCTGCTCGGGCGGCTGGCAGAGCTGCGCGGAGAGGCGGTTCCGGTCTCGTACGACGACTGGCGGCCCGGCGATCAGCCCGTGTACGTCTCCGACATCCGCAAGGCGCAGGACGAGTTCGGTTGGAGTCCGCAGGTCGCCTGGCGCGAGGGTGTCGACCGCCTGTACGAGTGGGTGCGGGAGCACCGCGGGCTCATCGCCGCCAACGTTTGAGGAATCGCCGGACCACGCCATGAGCGAACGTCTGCACATACTCGTCCTTTGCTACGAGTATCCGCCCGTGGGCGGCGGGGGCGGCGTGGGCGCGAGCCAGTATGCCGAAGCATGGGCGGCCGCCGGCCACCGGGTCACCGTGCTGACCAGCGGAACGACGGCGCTGCCGATCGAGGAGGAGTCCGGAGGCCTGCGGGTCGTGCGGCTTCGCGTCTCCGGCCGCAAAGAGCGGGCGACGGCCACGAACCGGGCCATGCTCGGCTATCTCGTGGCGGGCGCAGGCTGGATCGCCGGCCACCGCGACGAGTTCCGCGATCTCGACGTCATCAACACGCACTTCGCGATTCCCACGGGGCCGTTGGGCGCGTTCGCGAGCCACGTGCTCGACGCCCCGAACGTGCTGACGATCATCGGCGGTGACATCTACGATCCGTCGAAATCCTCCTCCCCGCACCGTCACTTGTGGTCCCGCATCGCGAATCGCTGGCTCGTGGGCCATGCCGACGAGGTGATCGCGATTTCGAGCGACACGCGGGACCGGGCGCGCCGCTACTACGGGATCGAGCGGCCGATCCAGGTCATCCCGTACGGATTCTCGCCGCCGGAGGACGGAGAGCCTTCGACCGACGGCGAGCCACTCTCCACGACGGCGGATGACTTTCGGTTGATGGCCGTAGGTCGACTGGTGCCCCGCAAGGGCTTCGATCACCTGCTTCGGGCGCTGGCCGAGTTGCCGCCGAACGTGCGGCTCGAGGTCGTCGGCGACGGCCCCCTGGCCGAGCCGCTGCGGCGCCAGGCGACCGAGCTCGGGATCTCGGACCGGGTTTCGTGGCCGGGATTCCTCCCGCGCCCGGAAATTCTGCGCCGGCTGCGGCGCTCGGACTGCTTCGTGCTCTCGTCACTCCACGAAGGGCTGGGCATCGTGGTCCAGGAAGCGATGCACGCGGGGCTGCCGGTGGTCGCGACCGACAACGGGGGACAGGTCGATCTGGTCTCGCACGAGACGACCGGCCTGCTGGTTCCGGTCGCCGACCCCGCGGCGTTGGCGGCCGCGGTGCGAAGGCTCATGGACGACCCGGACAGCCGGGAAGCAATGGGACGGCGGGGACGCGAGCGGATCGCGGAGCTCGCCATGCCGCAGAACGCCCGCCAGGTCGCCGGGGTGCTCAGGGCCGCGATCGGCGCGGCGGCCGGCTAGGAAGACCCGCGCCCGGAGGGCACGCGGCGCTCAGGCCGTAGCGGCCCGCGCCGGCTCTTCCGACTTCGCGGCGCCACCCCGCAGCCCGTCCTGCACGGTGACCATTCCGTCGGGCGATCCGGTGGAATCTGCCAGGCGACGGTACAGGTCCTCCAGCCGGGCGGCATAGGCTCGCAGTCCCAGGGGTGCGACGCTCGCCCGGGCCTCGGCCGCCAGGCGGTCCCGCTCGACGCGATTCCCGAGCACGTCGGCCAGGGCGTCGGCCAGCAGCGGCGGCTCGGGCGGGACGAGCCGCCCGTTCACGCCGTCGACCACGAGCTCCGGAATCCCGCCCACCGCGTGCCCGACGACCGGCAGACCGGACGCGAGCGCCTCGAGGGCGGCGAGCGGCATCCCCTCGCTGCGGCTCGGCAGGGCGAGCACGTCGGCCGAGTGGAGCACGAAGGCCACGTCGCTCCGGTAGCCGAGGAAGTCGACCGACTCGAGCACCCCGTGCGCCCGAAGCGCCTCGGTCAGCTCGTCGCGCATCGGGCCCTCGCCGACCAGGACCAGGCGCGCATCCGGCACGCGTTCGACGACGCCGGGCCATGCCTCGACCAGGAGGTCGATCCCCTTCACGAGATCGAGGCGGGCGACCGCCACGGCCACCGGGACGTCCTCCGGCAGGCCGAGCGTGGCGCGACTCGCGCTTCGTTCGGCGGGCGAGGCCGCCTGGTACTGTGACAGGTCCACCGGGTTGTGCCATACCTCGACGCGGGCCGGATCGAAGCCCTGCTCGACCGTCGCGAAGCGGGCCGTGTCCTCGGACACCGCGATGCAGCAGCTCGTGTACCGCGCCAGCGTGCGGTCGGCCACCTTCACGAACCAGGGATAACCGCCGGTCTCGGCACCGTGGTCGGCATGGATGTGGGCGATCGTCGGGATTCCGGCGGTGAGGGCGGCCATCCGGCCGAAGGTCAGCGAGCCGAACCCCTGCAGATGCGCCACCTGGATGCCGCGTTCGTGGAACAGGCGGCGGAAATCGCCGATCGTCCGCAGATCGTACCGTCCGCGATCGAGCAGCTCCACCTCGAGGCCCTCGGGCTTCTCGAACGTGCCCGGCGACCGGAGCACGACCGTCGTGACCTCGACGCCCCGCTCCTGCAGCGCGCGGGTCCAGTCGATCACGAGGCGTCCGGCTCCGTGATATCGCCCGTCTCCGTAGCCGAGCCGATCCATGGCGATCAGCACGCGGATCGGCTCTAGAGCGCGTTGCATTCGTTCCTTTCCTTCCACTGGGGCGCGCAGACTCCGGCGAACCGGCGCAGAGGCGGTACGTCCGGGACCCGTACACGAAATAGCGCCCCGGTGGATTGCAAGGCATGTGCCGCAGCCGGCCGCGGAAACATCAGTCCAGCGGGACGAGCGTCAGGGCGCCCGGTTCGGCCTGCCCCTCTCGCGGGGCGTCCTTCACGTCGCTGGCCGTCCAGCGCACGGCGCCGCCCACGATGCCGGCCGCATTGGCGAAACGCCCGGCGGCTTCCCGAAAACGTAGAGAGGCCGCGATCCGCAGGCCTTTCGCGATGATGCCGAACACGTTGCGAAGCGCGATGCCGAGCACTGCCCGTTCGCCCTCGGACCACCGGAGCGCGTACATGGCCCCGACGCCCTGTGCGTGCGTCCACAGGCTCCGGATCCACGTCTCCGGATACGCGAGGTGCGTACCCTGGATCGAGGGATCGAACACGATCGGCACGCCGGCTTTCAGAACTCGCATCGCGAACTCTTCGTCGCCGGCGCCGGGGAACGGGGAGTTCGGGCCGAAACGCTCGTCGAACGGAGGGGACCCCGCCCGCTCGAACACCGCGCGAGGGGCGCCGAACTGCTCGCCGAACAGCACGTCGCCGATCGGTGGCGGGGTCCGCCATATCCGCCGTTCGTCGCCGACGCGGCGGCCGGGAACCGCGGAGAGCGCCGCGGCGTCGTCGGGACCGTGAATCGGACCCGTCAGAAGCACCGGGCCGCCGTCCCAGTCGGTCTCCCAGGCGGTCAGCATCGCGGACAGCCACGTGTCGGGAAGCCGCATGTCGTCGTCGGTGAACGCGATGAACTCGCCGGTGGCCACCCGGACCGCGTCGTTGCGGTTCGCATTCGTGCCCCGGCGGGTGGAGGCGTAGAAGCGGAGGACGGCCGCCGCCTCGGGCACCTCGCGGCGCAGGCGATCGGCCGTGGCCAGGGCGTCGTCCCCCTGGCAGACGACCACGATCTCGTCGGGTCGACGGCGGCCGTTCCACACGTCCCGCACGACATCGCACAGCGTGTCCGGGCGGCCATAGGTCGGGATCGTCACGGACACGCGCGCACCGGCGCGCCCCGCGACAGTCAAGGCCTGCTCATGCGAGCTCGACGAGTCGGAGCTCGTCGGGGGCCGGGACCCTGGTTCGCGGCTCATGCTTCTCGTCGCCTCGCCACCAGCGCCACGCGCCGCGGATCAACCCCACGGCGCCGTACAGCCGGCCCGCTCCCTCCCGCACGCGGAGCATGGCCAGGTTGTGCAGGCCCTTCGCCGTCACCGCGGCGAGCGTGCGAACCGCCACGCCGAACATCCCCGGCTCGCCCTCGGACGCGCGCACGGCGAACATCGCGCCGTCGCCGATCGAGTGGAGGTGCTGGCTGCGGATCCACGAAGAAGGATCCGCCAGGTGCGTGGCGCGGACGCCGGGGTCGAACACGATCGGCATACCCTTCGCGAGCGCCCGGCGCGCCAGCTCGGTGTCCCCCGCTCCCGGGAATCTGGTGCCGGGACCGAATCGTTCGTCGAACGGCGGCGCGCTCAGCCGCTCGAACAACGAACGCGGCGCACCGAAGTGCCCGCCGTACAGCGTGTCCCCGACCAGGGGCAACTCGCGCCACACTCGCCGATCTTCGCCGGGCCGATAGCCGGGCGTCGCGCGGGGGTTCGTCACGCTTTCGGGCACATCGATCGGGCCGGTGACGATGAGGTCGCCGGCTTCCCAATCGTTTCCCCACACCTCCAGCATGCGAGCCAGCCAGTCGGACGGTAGCCGCATGTCGTCGTCGGTCAGCGCGATGAACTCGCCACGGGCCAACCGGACCAGGTCGTTGAGGCTCGCGTTCTGACCGTTCCGGCTCGAGGCGTAGAAGCGGAGCGCCGATTCGACACCCGGCACTTCCTCGACCAGGCGACGAGCGATCTCCATGGCGCCTTCGCCCTGGCACACGATCAGAAGCTCGTCGGGCCGCCGGCTGCCCGCCCATATGTCTCCCACGGCCTGCACGAGCCGGATCGGGCGTTCCCGGGTCGGGATCGCGACGGTCACTCGAACGTCGTCCAGCTGCGGAGTGTGTTCCGCTGCTTCGCCGATCATCCTCATTCGGCGTCTCCCTGCCTGTCATGATCGAGACGCGGAACCGGGGGGCGATTCTCCTGATCTCGTGCGTGCCTTCGATTTAGGGGGGTAGAATCGGAGACTTCGACGTTCACAAGTTAGTGCTTCCTGGTCGTTGCCGGCATCTCGGGCCAACCCTCAGCCGGCGGCGGGTCCGGCGCCGCCGGACCCCTTCAAGCGTGCCTGCCGCAATACGTCGCGGATCTCCGCCGGCAAGACGACGCGCAAGCCGAGCACGAGACCCGCGAAGGCGATCATGGCGGCGACCGCCGCCAGGGGCCACGCCACCACGGTGCGCGCGAGCAGTCCGGCCAGCAGCGCCACGCTCCCCGACAGCGCGATCGCGGCGCCCCGTCCGTTGAACGGGGCGGACACGACCTGCAGGCAGAAGCTGAACTGTGCGATCCCGAGGACGCCTTCGCTGATCAGCGAGGAGGCGACGGCGCCCATCGCCCCGAACCTCGGAATCAGGAACAGGTTGAGCGCGATGTTCAGGCCGACGGAACCCAGCCGGAGCTTCACGAGCAGGCGCTCCCGGTCCATCGCGAGCAACAAGCGCCACAACGGCACCATCGCGAACTGCAACAGGAGGAGCGGGGCCATCCACTGGATGATCCGGCCGGACTCGGCGAACTCCGACCCGAACAGGAGCACCTGCAGGCCGTCGCCCGCGACGGCGAGCAGGATCGCTCCGGCGAGTCCGAACACGACGAGCGTCCGCAGGGTCTCGCGGAACAGCTGCCAGGTACGCTCCTCGTCGCCGACGAGGGCGCGCGCCAGGGTCGGAAACACCGCGATTCCGATGAGCTCCGCCATGAACAGAGGCGCGGAGACGACTTTGTAGGCGGCCGCATAGAGCCCGGTAACCGCCTCGCCCTTGAAATAGTGGAGCATGACGATGTCCACCCGGGAGTAGATCTCCCACAGGGCGGACGTGGCGAGGAACGGAAGCGCGGCGATGAACAGCGCCCTCGCGACGCGCGGACGATACCTCAGGCGCAGCGCGCCGAAGCGCCGCCGGGTCCAGTAGAGGCCCGCCACGATGAACATGAGCCCGGCGAACACGTGGGCGCACATCACGGACAGCAGGCTCGCCCCACCGAGAATCAACGCGATTCCCGGGAGCATGATCGAGGCCTTGTGGATCAGGTTCGCCATGGCGCTCAGATGCATCGCGCCGATCGCGTCGAGGAACGACGTGAACGTGATCCCGATGACCATGAGAGCCAGCGCGAGGAACGCCAGCGCCAGGTAGCCGATCATCGTGGGCGAGTAACCAAGCATGCGCGAGCCGACGAGCAACAGGCCCAGCAGCAGCACGGTGATCCCCGCCTGGGTCGCCAGCACGCTGAACGCGATGCCGGGTACCTGGCCCGGGCGGCGCGCGACCCGCCGGGTGATCAGGTCGCGCAGGCCGAAACTCACCCCGAGCATGAGCATCGAGCCGACGGCGAAGGCGAACGAATAGTTGCCGATTCCCGCGGTCCCGAACCGGCGTGCGAGCAGCAGGTAGTAGATGAACATCCCCGCATCGCCGATCACGCGGCCGGTCAGCAGCCACGACGCGCGCTGAACGATCGCTTCGGAATCGTGCGCGGCCGGCGAGACCCCCGGCCCCTCCGACGGCCTGGACTCCGGCCCGTCTCCCGGAGGGCTCACGTGGCGCTCTTCCGTCGCCCGGCCGGCAGACGCTCCAGCAGCCACGTCTCGAACTCCGGCCCGGCGATGTCGGGAACCCAGAAGCGGGGCAGCGCGAGCGGCAGCTCACCCGCGCGGACGACGTCCTCGGTGGACGCGCAGGCCGCGGCGAAGCCGGCGGCCTCCACGCACTCGCGAACGCGGCGCGAGTGGCTGCCGTGAGGGTACGCGAAATGCGGGATCGGCCGTCCCAGTAGCTCTGCGAGGTCGGTCCCCGAACCTTCGATCTCGCCGATCAGCCTGCGCTCGCCCAACCGGGCCAGGCGGGGATGCGTGCGACTGTGCGCCCCGATCTCCACCAGCGGCTCCCGGGCCACGGCCCGCAGCTCGGATGTCGTCATCGGGCGGCGCGCGTCCTGGCCCGCGACGGGCGGAGCGGCCGGCGAGTCGCCGTTGCGATGAGTCATTTCACGCAGCCGCGCCTCGCGCCGTTCCGGATCGAGCGCGGAGAGCTCGTCGTGGAGTGCCTGGAAGGCCGGCGTTCCCGCGATGTCCCCGCGCAGATCCGCGAGACGGTCCCACCAGTACTCGTCGCGGCCGATCGCCCCGCTCACGACAAACAGGGTCGCGGGCACGTCGAATTCGCGCAGGATGGGCAGCGCCGCGAGCGCGAAATCGGCGTATCCGTCGTCGAAAGTCAACGCGACCCGGCCGGGTCCACCGTGCGGTTCGTCGAGCAGGGCCGACAGCGACACGGGACGCGCGACACGGGCGAGCACCGCCAGCTGGCTCCGGAAGGCGGTGGGCGACACGCAGTTCTCGTACGGATCGGAGGGATCTGCCGCGACCCGGTGATAGCCGAGGATGACCCCGGCCGGGGGATGGGTCACGAAGCGCAATCTTGCGGCCCGGAGCAGCGCCTTGCGGGCCCGCCGTCTGAGCGTCCTCATGCGTCCCCCCGGAAGCCGGCGATTTTCCGAGCGGTGACGAACAGACCGTCGGCCGGCCCCATGCGCAGACGCCGACGGAGTGGCGAGTCGGAACCGTGCACTTCCCGACGCGGCACGGCCAGCGGATCGCGCACCGAAGGGCGAACCGCGCACTGCATGCGCCGGGTCAGCGGGCCGTCCCCGGCCACGGCGAATCCGAGCCGGTACCCGGCCGCCTGCGCGGCGCGGCGGACCGCTCCGTCGTGCGCCCCGTACGGCCAGGCGATCGTGTCCACCTCGCGACCGTTCAACTCCGACAGGATCTCCCTGGAGCCCCCCAGTTCTCGGGACAGCTCGGCGGGCGAACACTCCGGCAGCCTGGGATGCGAATGGGAATGGCCGCCCAGGTCGAATCCCTCCTGCGCCAGTTCTCGAAGCTCGCCGGCGTCCAGCAGCGGTTCTCGGCAGCCGCCCGGCCAATCGGCGGTCCCGCCGATACGCCCGGTGACCACGAACACGGTGGCCGTAAATCCCAGCTCGCGGAGGACCGGCCTCGCGCGGGTCGCGAAATCCCGGTAGGCGTCGTCGAACGTCAGGGCGAAGGTGCGTGGCGCGCGGCGGCCCGCGAGGTTCAGCGTCGCCGCCTCGGTGGCGCGGATGCAGCGCCACCCGGCCCGCTCCAGCCGGGTCATATCCCCCCGGAACCGCTCCGCCGAAACGCCCCAGCGATCCGCCGGCTCGCGGTCGGAAGGGGCGCCCCCCCGGCGGCTCGCTTCGCCCGCGAGGAGCTGGTGATAGAGCAGGATCGGTACTCGAGGCGTCATCGGCCCTCCCTGCCGAACCCGAGCAGGCCACCTACGGCCGACAGGTTGCCCCGACCGAGCTCACGGATCAGCGCCCGGCCCAGCAGGAGCGGCGCGCCGACGCTCCAGAACGCCGCCCGGTCGAACCACGATCCATGGCGCCGCAGAAAGCGAAGCCAGTTGCGGCGCTTGATTTTCGCATACTGCGCCGTGTAGCGGCCGCGGCCGAGCGTGTTTCCGCGCTCGTGCCAGGCCACGGCCTCGGGCACGTAGAGAACGCGCCAGCCGCTCTCGATCAGCCGGAGGGAGAAGTCGAGGTCCTCGTAGCCGTACGGGTCGTACGCCGGATCGAAGCCGCCCACGGCCTCGAACGCCTCGCGGCGCACCATCGTGCAGCCGGCGCCCGGCACGCAGGGCTCCCGCCGATCGTATTGCCCACGATCGAGCTCGCCCTGGCCGCGCGGCGAGGTGTCGCCCCTCCACAGATGCAGCTCCGAGCCGCCGGCGACGTAGATGCGGGCCGGCTCGCCGGGATACCGGATCTTCCCCGCCGTGGCGCCGAGTCGGTCTGCGTCCGGCTCCTGAAACGGGGTCGCCAGGGCGGCGCCCGCCCCGGGATGAACCTCCGCGTCGTCGTCGACGAACCAGAGCAGCTCCGGCGCCCAGGCGGTGGTCGCTGCGCCGACGGCCCGATTCCGACCCTCCGCGGCGCCGAGGTTGGTGGGGCTCCCGACCACTTGGACATCCGGAAACTCGGCGGCGATCGCCTCCGCCGTGCCGTCCGAGGAGCCGTTGTCGAACAGAAGCACCCGGAGGTCGACGTGTTCGGAGCGTAGCAGGCTCGCCACACAGGCGCGCGTCTTCGCGAGTCTGTCGAACCCCAATACGATCGCCGCTACCGACAACCCGACCTCCATTGACTTTGCCGTACCGTGACTGGCGAACGCGATTCCGCGCGACGGGTACGGACATCGCCCGCCCGCCGAGCGAGACGCGGCGGATGGCGCCCCGAGGCGGAAACTTCGCGTCAGTACTCTCGAAACAGCAAGAAGGAGGCCGAACGGAGACCGCCGCCCGCCGGACCGGCCCTGTCGGCGGCGCGGATCTTGAACCATGGTGAAGACGTATGGGAGAACGGTCGTTGCGCCCCGGAATTCGGAGACGGAGAGATCCAGTGCAGATCCACGCCCAGCCGAGTCGAGGACCCGAGCGGTCGCCGCTCGCGACGCGCCTCCTGGCGGGATTTGCGGGACTCCTTCTCGTGGTCGGCAACCCGGCGTTCGCACGTCCCCTGGCCGCCCTGCCGGCGGTGCAGGCGCAGGCGACGGACGAGACGCCGGGAGCCGCGCGCACCGACGACGCCCGGCCGGCGGACGACGGCTCCTCCGTCGCTTCCGCGCCGGCGAATCTCGAGGAGCTGTCGGAGATGGCGACGGCCGCCGTGGTGCTCATCGAGGTGGAGCTCGGCAAGAGGTCGCGCCAGGGGAGCGGTTTCATCGTCTCGCAGGACGGCCTGATCCTCACCAACTATCACGTGATTCGAGACGCCACCGACGCCAGGGTCCGGCTCGCCTCCGGCGACGTATACGATCGAGTCTCGGTCATGGCGACGGACGAGCGCCGGGATCTCGCGGTGCTCAAGGTCTCCGGGTTCTCGCTCCCGACGCTCGCCCTCGGTAACTCCGACTCCGTCCACATCGGGATGGACGTCGTCGCGATCGGAAGCCCGATGGGGCTCGAGAACACCGTGTCGACGGGCATCGTGAGCGGACGCCGCACGGAGCCGCGCGGCTTCCGACTCCTCCAGATCAGCGCCCCCGCGTCCACCGGATCGAGCGGAGGGCCGGTGCTCACGCGGGACGGGCAGGTGATCGGGATCGCGGCCTCGCAGTTCCGGTCGGGCCAGAACCTCAACTTCGCGGTCCCGATCAACTACGCGCGGGGCATGCTGTCGGAAGTCGACGGCGAACCGCTGGCCGTCCTCGGCGCGACGGCCCCGCTGAGCGCGAGCGACGACGAGTCCGAGACGGCCGAGACCGACACGAATGATCGCGTGAACGGTGGGCTTCGCTTCGATCTGTCCGGCTTTCGCGACCACCGACTCGGCCTGAGCCTTCGCGAGCCGGGGGGCGCCGAACGGCGGACGACGGTGACGTACCGGCGAATCGAGGACATCGCCGGGGGCGAACCGCGCATCGAGCGCTACGAGGTGAGCGAGTCGGTCGTCCAGGACGACCCCGCGGCTCCCGGGCGCACCATCCGCCGCGAACGTCGGCGCAGCCTGGTGAGCGCCGTCGACATGGCCCCCTCTTCGTCGCGCGGAGAGATCGAGTGGGAGGTGGACGGCCAGTGGTTTCGCCGTGCCTGGGATCTGCGATTCGACGACGGCCACGTCACGGGAACGGTGGAGGACAGCGCCGGAGTCGTGCGCCAGGTGGACCGCGAACTTCCACGCGGGATCGTGCTGCGGGGGATGCGCGATCTCGCGTTCGGAGGGCTCGTCGCCGACCCGCTCGTCGGCCGCAGCATGGAGCTGCACACCTTCGACGCGGAGCTGGCGGAGCTGCGCATCGACCGGTTCGACATCCGCCATCGCACGACCCTCGAGATGAACGGAGCGCCGGAGCCGGCCCTCGCCGTCGACGTGGCGTCGGGCCTCGCCAACCAGCGCACCTACTACACCACCGAGGTGCCCCGCAGGCTGCTCCGGCGCGAGTTCGGAGAGTCGGGCGCCGTGGAGGAGGTCGTCAGCTACGGCGTGATCCCGCGCGAAGCCGAGGCTCCCGCGCCCTGAGGCACCCCGCCGGCCGATTTCCGGGAAACGATACCCGGAAATAATTCCCCGCTCCCTGCCGGCGGGCACCCGTCGGCGCCCCCGCGCCACGGACCCCATCCAGCATTCATCCCCAACCCTCGCAGCGCCTTACGCGGTCCGCGGCCGTTCACGGACGCGCGTGGTACGTCGGTTGCACCTGCAACGGGCACGAACGACGACGGCGCCGAGGTCGCAAACCTGGGAGCCGCAACTGCTGAACCAAACGAACGAGGATACCCAGAGATGCAGAAGCTGATGAGCGGTTTCGCCGCAGCGGCCCTGGTGTTCGCGCTTCCCCTGGCGGCCAACGCCCAGGAAGCGGCGACGCCCGAGGCCGAGACGCAGGACGTCTGCACCGCCACGATCGCGCCGATCCCGGCCGCCGCACACGCCGTGGTCACGGCCAACTTCACGGCGCCGTTCGGTGACGTGACGGCGATCGAGACGCCGGAGGACAGCGGCCTCGAGCTCGCCACCGAGACGAAGGCCGAGATGGCCGACGAGGAGATGGCCGACGAGGAAGAGCCCGCCGAGGCCGAGCCGATGGTCGAGGAGTCCGAGAACGTCTCGATCTTCGCCGTCAATTCCGCCGAGGCGACGCCCGGCACCTATCAGATCACGCTCGAGAACGAGAGCGGCGAGAGCTGCTCCGCCGAGCTGACCGTCCAGGGCGACAGCGATGCGGCCATGGGCGCCGAGAAGGCGGACGACAACGACGATTCGGACTGGTAAACCCGGTCCCTTGAAAACATCTCCGCGGCCCTAGCGCCCGGAGATGCTCCCGGCGCGGTGATCCGGCCCACGGACGTCACGTGCCGACTTCCCGGAAAAGCGGGGGAGGAGCCTCACGGCTTCTTCCCCGTTTTTTCCTTCGACCCTCTCTTTCGACGGGCCTGCTTAACCGGCCGTTCCGTCGTTCCCGGCCTTGTTGAACCGGTTGTACAGCCACGCGAACAGGGCGCCGCCGATCGCGCCGTCCACCAGGGCGTAGAGGGTCACGACGATCACCGCGCCGAAGCCACCACCCGGGCCGTGATAACCGGGGTAGATCGACGCGCCGAAGTCGAGGAACACCGAACCGTAGGTGCCGCCGGTCAGGGTAGCTATCAAGGCGACGAAGAAGAACATCCCACCCCACAGGAGCGAGGCGGCGAGCGCGAGGGACCTGACGCACAGTCTCATGCGGTCCTCCAGGTGTGAATGGATGTGCTGAATGCTACGCGGACGCGCCGCGCACATCCAGCACATCCGGCACATCCGGTCTTACCGACCGGCTGACCAGCCGTCGGACAGCGTCGAGAGAAACGCGACCAGCGCTTTCTCTTCGGCCTCCGTCAGCCCCAGGTCTCCCATCAGGTCGCGGTTCAGGTTCTCGGCGACCTCGGGAGCGGGCCAGCAACCGGCAGCCAGGGCTTCCGCCTCGGTGAATGCGCCCGCGCAGACCGGCTTCACGTCGCGCGTGTTGTAGAAGTTCACCACGCCGGCCAGCGTCTTGAAGTACCCGTTGTGCATGAAGGCCTTCGCTCCGTCGGAGGCGCCGAGCGCCACGTTGCGCAGCGTCGGGACCTTCTGCTTGCCTCGATTCTCCGCCACGAAGTCGCGGCCCGACGCTTCGAGGAAGCCGGCCAGTCCAGGATCGACATAGCCGGGGTCGCGCGCCAGCACCGGATTCGACGGATTCGACGGAACGCCGAGATTGTGGAAGGTGAAGTCGGTGAACGCGGACGGCTGGCCATCCGGTCCGGGTGTCAGCACGTGGCACGCCACGCATTTGCCCTTGCCGTTGAAGGTGGCGAAACCGAGGGCCTCCTCGGGCGTCAGGCGCGCCTCGCCGGCCTGGAAGGCGTCGAACCGGGACGTGTAGGCGCTCACCTCGCGGCTGGCTTCGAAGGCGGCGATCGAGCGGCCGACGTCGTCATAGGCCAGGTCCACGCGCTCGCGCATCGCCGGCGTCAGCACGGGTGCCTCACCGGCCGAGCAGGCGGCCTCGATCATCCGAATCGTCTCCACGTCGGGACAGGCGTCCGGGCCCCAGACGTCCTCGAAGCCCACCGGGTAAGAGGCCGCGCATACCCGCGCCACCACGCAGGCGCCGTCCGGAAGAGCCTGTTCGACGGGATTCGTGAACGGGCCCAGGGCCTGCTCGGCGGCCGGGTTGCCGAGACGGCCGCCGGTGGCCCGTCCGTCCCAGAAGTTGCCGCCCACGTAGCCGCCGCGCTCCGCATCGTAATGGAAGACGGGGCTCACGGCCGCATAGGCCGCGCTCGGCGGCTTTCGATTTCCGAACCGATCGTCGAACGATCCCGGGTACACGGCGCTGCCGAGATTCACGTCCTCGTCCGAACCCGTCCATCCGGCCGCGGGGTCGTGGCACTCGGCGCACGCCTGGTTCCGGCGGGCGGAGAGGTTCCTGTCGAAGAAGATCGCCCTGCCGAGCTGCTCGGGGGTCGGCGGCCCGGCGGGCGCCAGGATGTCCGCGGACGCCACCGTCGCGCCGGGTCGCCAGCCGGCGGCGAAGCCGAGGGCGATCCACAGGACCGCGCTGGCGACCAGGACGATCGGGATGACGAACTTGAGAAAGAAGTGCGACGGGCCGGGCCGGGCGGCAGCGTGCGATTTCATGGCAGTCACCTTCGTGAAAGACACTTCGACTTCGTGCCAAACGATGAGTGACTGCGGGGGGGCCGGAGGTTCCGACCCGAGGTCAGCTCAGATCAGGACCTCGCCGTCGCCTTGCCCGATTCCGATTCCGCCGGCTCGGGAGAGCCGCCGTTCAGCAATCGGTTGTCCGGAAGCGGCGCTTCGTCGTCGTCCTCGTCCATCGAGTCGATGCCGGCGATCGTGATCGCCAGCTGGCCGCTCTGCAGCACCTCGATGAGACCCTTCTTCTTCAGGTACCAGACGGGGAACTCGAGGTGTTCGCGCGGGACGCCGAGCATCTGCTCGAGATAGACGGCGCCGAGACCGCCGTCCTCGGGGTCCTGGCGTCGGGCGGCGTAGAGCAGCGACAGGATTCCGTGGAAGATGCGCTGGTCGCGCTGCTGGTCGTTGAGGGCCGCGCTCTGCTCGAAGATCTGCCACTTCCCGACGTCCCGTTCGTCGTAACCGACGTCGAACCGGGCCCGGCGCTCGGGATCGGACAGCACCTCGTAGGCGGTGCGGACTTCGCGGAACCGGTCCTCGTCGCCCGAGCTCGCATTGTCCGGGTGATAGCGCTTGGCCAGGAGGCGGTACACGCGCTCGATGGTCTCGGCGTCCGCGTTCTGGCTGAGTTGCAGCACTTCGTAATGGTCGACCCACTCGCTCTCGTTGGCCACCCGCATATCCCTCCGGTGCGACGGCGTTTGATCCGACCGGACACACGGCCCGCGGACGCCGGTACGTTGAAAGACGCTACGCTCGCGAGGGAGATGTGCAAGACCGGGGCCGAAAGCCCCGATCGAGTCCCGACGAACCTACGGATCGCCGCATCTTGCCTGCGCAGGCCGCGGATCGCCGCCGTCGACCCGCAGGCGGACGTAGTAGTCCCGATCGACCTGAAGGAGGGTCGGATCACCCAGCTCCGGCGGTAGAGTCTTCCATTCCGCGACAGGATGAAGCGTCACGCATCGATCCGCCTCGCCCTTCACCGGCACCGGCACGCGGAAGCCGTCGACCACCTCGCTCCACCGGTAGCTGCCTCCCCCGGGTTCGGTCCGGATTTCGAGCGTGGGCACTTTCGTGGTTTCGAGGTACTGCTCGAACACGGGCTCGAGGTCGAGGCCGGAGCGCCGTGCGATGTACCCCCTCACCTGGTCGCCGGTGACGACCTTGTGGCGGAAATCCCGGTTCAGGCCACGCAGGATCTGGCGCCAGGCTTCGTCGTCGTCGACGAGCTGCCGGATCATGTGCAGCATGTTGCCGCCCTTGGGATACATGTCGCCCGACCCCTCGGCGTTCACCCCGTAAGCCGGGATGATCGGCCGGTCGTTGCGGATCCCGGCGCGCGTCCCGACCACGTAGTCGGCTCCGGCGGCCTTTCCGTGCATGCACTCGGTGTAGAGCGACTCCGCGTAGTTGGCGAACGACTCGTGCACCCACATGTCGGCGAGATCGGCGGTCGTCAGGCTGTTCCCCCACCACTCGTGCGCCGCCTCGTGGATGATGATGAAGTCCCAGTCGAGCCCGAGGCCGGTGCCGGAAAGATCCCGTCCCAGGTAGCCCTGCATGTAGTGATTTCCGTACGCGATCGCGCTCTGGTGCTCCATGCCCAGGTGGGGCGTCTCGACGAGCTTGAAGCCGTCGGCGTACCAGGGATAGGGTCCGAACCAGTGCTCGAAGCAGCCGAGCATCGGCGGGACCTGCGCGAATTGCTCGCGCGCCGCCGCCAGGTGGTAGTCGAGCGGCCAGAAGTCCAGCGTCAGGACCCCGCCCTCCCCGTGATAGATGCCGCCGAAGTGCGTGTAGTGCGCGGCGTTGATCGTCACGTCGTAGTTGTTGATCGGCGACTCCACGTACCACTCGTACGTCGTGGTCCCGTCGGCGTGGTTGCGTACCGAGCGCAGGCGGCCGTTCGAAACGTCGACCAGCGAGTCCGGCACCGTGATCGCGATCCGCTGCCCGTCGTCCGGCTCGTCGGCCTGGGTGTCCTTGTTCGGCCACCAGACGCTGGCCCCCAGCGCCTGGTTGGCGGTGGCGATCCACGGACGGCCGAGGCTGTCCTGCGCGAGGATCAATCCGCCGTCCCAGGGCGGGTTGGTCGCGATGCGCGGCTTGCCCCGGTAGTGAACGGTCACCGTGTGCTCGGTCCCCATCCGAGGGGGTTCGGCGAGGGTCGCGAACCAGGCGTTGCCGTCCCGCCGGACCTCCAGCGTCCGGCCTTCCTGCAGCACGCTGTCGATCACCAGGGGCTCCTGCAGGTCGATCTGCAGCTCGCGTCCCGGCTCCCGAACCCGATACGTGATGGCGTCGTAGCCGACGACGCTGCTGTCCGCGGGGTTTACCCGGACGTGCAGGTCGTAGAAGGTGACGTCCCACCAGGCCCGGGCGGGTCCGATCGAGCCCCGCAGCGTATCGGCGCGGGTGTACGGAGGGGTGCCCTGGGCGTGCAGGGACGGAGCCGACGCCGCCAGCCCGATCCCCAGGGCGAGCGAATACCAGAATCGATGCCTCATGGCGCTGATGCTCCTCCGTGCCTGGTTTCGTGATCCGCGCGGCGCCGGCCCGATGGTCGCCGCCGTGCCGCCCGACAGCGGAACATAGCGTCCGGGCCCGATGCGGCCGCAATGGCTCCGCGCATCCGTTGCGGATGGCATACCCGTTGCGCCTTCAGGGAGACGAACGTCACCTACAGGACGAGGCAGATGTGTCCGAGATCCCACCTCCGCAAAGGACCTCCGGGTTGAAGAAGCCAGGCTCGTCGCGTCCGTCCCTGCTGGAGGACCACCGCGTACTGCTAGGCCTCGTGCTGTTTGCGGGTCTCGCGGTTCGGCTCTGGTTCGCCGACGGGCGCTGGCTCAACCCGGACGAAGGAGCGCACCTGATGGACGCGCTCCTCGTTCTCAAGGGCCACGTGCCGATCGCCGACTACGAAGCGCGGCAGCCCTTCTACGTCTACTTCCTCGCCGCCTTCCTGCGGCTGTTCGGCACGAGCATCACGGCCGCCCGCATCTATCCGATCGTGACATCGGTGGCCGTGGGAGGTCTGACCTATCTGATCGGAGCGCGCCTGCTCGATCGACGGATCGGACTGCTGGCGGCGGCCCTCTACATGTTCATGCCGTTCACGGTCGCGTACGGGACGCACGCCAAGTCGGAACCATTGACGCTCCTGCTGAGCTGCGCCGCCGTCTACCTGGTGCTGGTGGCCCTCGATCGCCGGCGCGTCTGGCTGCTGGCGGTGTCCGGGATGGCCCTGGCGCTGGCTTACTACAGCCGCCAGTCGAGCCTCGGCGTGGTGCTCGCCGTCGGCATCGTCCTGCTGTTCCGGGTGCGCAGGCCGGCGCCGCTGCTGCGCGCCGGCGGCGTGCTGGCGGGAGGATACCTGGTCGTCTGCGGCGTGATGATCGCGGCGTTCGCGACCGTTCTGCCGATGAAGGAGATCCTGAACAGCGCGCTCAACCCGGTCGGCTTCGTGACTACGGAGCTGGTGAAGGCCGAAGAGTCGGCCTCGCGAGACGTCGTCACCGAGAGCGGGACGATCGAAGCGTCACAGGACGCCGAAGCGGCGCAGGCGGGCGAGGCCGAACCCGTTCCCGAAGACCAACCCCGGAGCGTGACGGTCCACAACATCGTCGACACCCTGCGGCTGAATTCGCTGCTGATCGTGGGGCTCGCCCTGTCTCCGTGGCTGCTGCTGCTCGGGGCCGATCCGGAGGCTCGCACGAGAAGGCGCCTGGCCACGGCGACCCTCTACGCCTGGGCGGGCGGCGTCGGGCTCGCCTACGCCTACTGGGCGCTGCGCCGCGGCTTCTTCCCGGCCTATTTCGGTGAGCTCATTCCCCCGCTCGCCCTGCTGACGGCCGCGGTCGGCGTGTACGCGGTGTCCCGGTTGTCGGGCACGAGGAGTGCCGGGTGGCGGGATGTCGGGTGGTTCGCGGCCATCGGAATCGCCACGCTCGCGGTCCACGCGTGGCTGGGACCGGAGACGATCTATCGTCCCCTGTACTTCGTGCTGGCGGCGCCGTTGCTGGGCCTCCTCTACCTGTCGCGGGGAGTCGGACGCCGCGAGATCGCATCGCTGGTGGGAATCGCCGTGCTGGCCGCCGCCGTGATCGCAATGGCGGGAGACCTGGGAACCGTCGTCCGGCTGTTGCTGTACGGGCTGCTGTTCGCGGTCGCCGTCGGCCTTCCGCTCTGGGGCGCGCGGGTGCATCCCGGACGGCAGCCGGGCCTGGTGGGCGCCTTCGTGGGCCTGACCCTCCTCACCGGCACCGCGATGCTCTGGCTCGGTACCTCGCAGGCCCGCATCGACCGCCGCTTCGACGGTATCTGGCCGCCGGAGAGCGTGGAGGCGGTCGCCGCATCGGTGGATGAGATGACCGGTCCGGACGACCGGGTCATGTCGGGCGCCGTGGTGTGGGAGTTCGTGGCCAACCGCGAGCCCTTCATGCGCATCTCGCATCCGCTTCTCCTGCGGAAGGGGATCAGCCGGCAGCTCCACGACACGATCCTCGCCAGGTTCGAGGACGCACCGCCAGGGGTCGTGATCCTGGACGGGTACACGGAGCAGACCTACCTGCGCATGGTGCCGGAGTTGCGGCCGCTGATCGACAGGGATTACGAGCTCGTGAGGGAGTTCTCCGGGGCGCGCTATCCCGTCAGGGTCTACGAGCGGGCGTCCCGCGCGTCGACGCCCGGCGACGCCGGGAGCTAGAGCCGCCCCGTCAGCGGTCGATGACTTCCCGGTACAGATTCTCGAGCTGGCCGACGAGTCGGTGACGATCGTAGTGCGCGGCGATGTGCTCGCGGCCCGCCCGTCCCATTGCCGGCCAGCGTTCCGGGGTCGCGAGCAGGTCGGCGAGCGCCCCGGCGAGGGCTTCGTGGTCGCGTTCCGGCACGAGACGCCCCGTTACGCCATCGAGCACGACTTCCGGGATCCCGGCGTGCAGCGTGCTGATCACCGGTAG
>JASFRN010000048.1:0-19099 GCA_050114915.1 Gemmatimonadales bacterium
TCGGGCTGTCACTGGCCCGCCGCATCTTCGTGGACATGCACGACGGAGACGTACGACTTCGGCCCACCACTTCCGGCGCGAGCTTCGAGATCGAGCTCCCCCTGGCCGAGGGCGGAGATAGCGCGGCGGCCGGGGAGGCGCCCGCGTGAGGTTTCCCTCGCTCAACGCCGAGCAACGGCACGCGGTCGAGCACGGCGAAGGGCCGCTATTGGTGCTCGCCGGGGCGGGGTCGGGCAAGACGCGCGTGCTGACGTCGCGGGTGGCCCGGCTGATCGCCGACGAGGGAGTCCGGCCGCAGCAGATTCTCGCCGTCACGTTCACCAACAAGGCGGCCGGGGTGATGCGCGACCGGATCGCGGAGCTGCTGGGCGAGGAGCCACGGGGGCTGTGGGTCGGGACGTTCCACTCGGTGTGCGCCCGGCTGTTGCGGCGTGAGGGCGATGTGCTGGCGCGCGGGTCGCGGTTCTCGATCTACGACGAGGACGACGCGATGCGGGCTGTGAAGACCGCGATGGAGGAGGTGGGGCTGGATCCGTCGCGCTGGACGCCCAGGGCCCTTCGCAGCCGGATATCCGACGCGAAGAACGCCATGGTCGGACCCGAAGACTACTCCACGACCGCGTTCGACCTGATGTCGCGGGCGGTGGCGGACGTGTATCCGGTGTACGAGAAGATCCTCGCCCGCTCGGCGGCGTACGACTTCGACGACCTGCTCGTGCAGTCGGTGCGCCTGCTTGAGAACGTGCCTGAGGTGGGCCGACGCTACGCCGAGCGCTTCAAGCACGTGCTCGTCGACGAGTACCAGGACACGAATCACGCCCAGTACCGGATCGTCAAGGCGCTCGCGTCCGTGCACGGAAACCTGTGCGTGGTCGGCGACGACGATCAGTCGATCTACGGCTGGCGGGGCGCCGACCTGCGGAACATCCTCGATTTCGAGCGCGACTTCCCGGGCGCCGAGGTCGTGCGGCTCGAGCAGAACTACCGCTCCACCGCCTCGATCCTCGCCGTGGCCAACGAGGTGATCTCCCGCAACCAGGCCCGCAAGGAGAAGCGCCTGCGCACCGAGCGGGCGGAAGGTTCGCCGGTCACGGTGGTCGAGCTGTCCGACGAGCGCGCCGAGGCCGCGCGCGTGGTGGACGAGATCCAGGGGCGGCTCGGCGCGCGGGACGCCGGCGATTTCGCCGTCCTCTACCGCACTAATGCGCAGTCACGCCCGTTCGAGGAAGCGCTGCGCCGGGCCCGTCTCGCCTACCGGATCGTCGGCGGCGTGAGGTTCTACGAGCGGCGAGAGATCCGCGACGTGCTCGCCTACCTTCAGCTGGCGGTGAACCCGGCCGACGAAGCGGCGTTCGCCCGGGCCGTGAGCTGGCCGCGTCGCGGCGTGGGCTCGGTCACCCTCGAGCGCCTGCGCGAGGCGGCGACGGCGGCCGGCGAGACCCTCCTGGCGGCCGCCGAGCGGGCGCGCGACATCGGCGAGCTGCCGACGGCCGGTGCCAGGGCGCTGGAGGACTTCGCCGCCGGCATCTCGGCGCTCGCCGAGCTGGCCCGCGATGCGACCGTCGAGGAGGTACTGCGCGAGGCGATCCGTTCGTTCGGTTTCGTGGCCGCCCTCGAGGCGGAGGACGACGGGGCCGATCGGATCGAGAACCTCACCGAGCTCCTGGCCGCGGCGGCGGCCTTCGACCCGGGCGAGGTCGAGGACGGGGCGGAGGACGCGACCGACCTCGAGCTATATCTGCAGTCGACGATGCTGCGCACCGACCTCGACGAGGTGGACCTCGCCGGCGACGCCATCACCCTGATGACCCTGCACAACGCCAAGGGGCTGGAATTCCCGGTCGTGTTCGTGGTCGGTCTCGAGGACGGGCTGTTCCCGCTGGCCCGTTCCCTGGAGACCGACGCCGAGCTGGAGGAAGAGCGCCGGCTGTTCTACGTCGGCGTTACCCGGGCCCAGGACGAGCTCTTCCTGCTGCACGCCGCCCGTCGCTGGCGCTACGGGAGCGAGTCCGCCGCCGTTCCGTCGTCGTTCCTGGCCGAGCTGCCCGAGGGGCCCGTGGAGTTCGAGGCCGCCAGCCGGGGCTGGTTCTCGGGGCGCCCGTCCAGGCGTGGCGCGGGGAGCTCCGGGTCGCGCCGCTCGTCGTCGAGGACGGGCAACGGCCGCGGAGGGCGTCGAGCGGGGGGTGGGCGAGGCTCGTCCGGCGTGAGCGGCGGGTTCTCCGCCTCCGACGTCGGCTACCGGAAGTTCGAGTGGCACCGGTCGGGAGCGTCGGCGAGCCGCGAGCCCGCCGCGGGCGCTGGAGACGACGAGGAATTGCGCTACGATTACAGCGATTCGCAGGAGGACCTGCGCATCGAGGTGGGCGCGAGCGTACTCCACCCCGAGTTCGGGCGGGGCGAGATCCTCAAGGTGTCGGGAGAGGGCCGCCGGACGAAGGCCGAGATCGATTTCGGCGCGTCCGGCACCCGCAAAGTGATGGTCGCTTACGCGGGACTCCGCCCCGCCTGACCTTCCACCGGCTCCGGCGCGGCGGCACCGCTCTCGTCCGCGTCCGCCGGGCGCAGCAGCCGCCGAACGTGCTCGAGTCCCGGGGCGGGGGCCGCCCTTACGGCCCGCTCGATCGCCTCGAGGGCGTCCTCGGTCGTCTCGCCCCGTCGGCCCCAGTGCTCGGTCGGTCCCGCCGGAAGGGGAAAGTGGTGATCGGCGGTCGCGAGGATCGCCTCACCCGTGCGCCAGCCGCCCGCCATCAAGGCGCGCCGCCGGATCTTCTTCGCCTCGCCGAGACTCGCCTCGCCGATCGGGTCGTGGGCGACCGCCTCGCTCTCGTCACGCCGACTGAGAAAGTCGGCCACACTCTCGAACGTGTGCCGGTGATAGCGGGACACCGAGGTCGGGTCGAGGTCCCAGCGGGAGTTGTCGATCACGGTGTCGAAGATCGCCTGCCAGCTCTCGTTGCCGTTGATCCGGATCATTCCCCGGAAGATGCGCCGGTTGGTGCTGAACGTGAACAGCGTGCTCGAGAGGATGCGTTCGAACAGCGCGTCGGTGTGGCGATGGTCGTACCGGGTGACGATCCAGCGCGCCAGGTTCGAATAGCCCGGGCCCAGGTCGGCGTCCATCCGGTGTTCCCAGTAGCTGTGCCCGAGGCCGCGGGTGCTCGACGTCAGCAGCAGCATGCGCGGCACGTACGAGTTGTGCGCGACCACGTCCGCCGCGAGGTGACACTGGTAGCCGAGCATCGCCGACTGCAGGCGTCGATCGTCTCCGGCCGCGTCGTACATCTCGCGGGCGACGTGCCAATGGTGACAATGGCGCCCGACCGGGGCGTATTTCTTCGCCATCGAGATGTCGGCGGCCACGTTCCCGTAGAGGAAGTCGATGGGATACTCGGCCAGGAGGGCCGCCACCCAGGAGGGCAGCAGGTTGAGCGAGCGGAGGATCTCGACGCCGGTATGGACGTGCGTCGCCGGGCCCCACGCGAAGGCTGCGTCGGGCGACAGCAGCAGGAGGCCGACCGCCAGCAGGACGGCGGCCGGAAGATGGAATCGCCGGCTCAACCGAAGCGGCGGCGCTTGCTGCCGGGGAGCCAGCTTCTCTTCTTCCGCTTGCCGCCGGGGAGCACCGAGCGGACGCCGCGAATCAAGCCGGCCGTGGACACCAGCGTGTCTTCCGCCTCCTCGATGGCGATCGACAGCAGCGCGTTGACCTCGGCGACTCGCTCCTCGGTGAGCTCCACCATCCGTTCCACGGACTCGGCGGCCCGGATGATCGTGTGGTCGACGACTTCGAAATCGTCCGCCAGGGTCGTCGACACCCGGCTGAGCTGATCGAGCACCTCCTGGGACTGCTCGATCGCCGGCAGCGCCCGGTGCTTCACGATGTCCGCCATGTCGTCGATCTGACCCATCGTCCCGAGCAGCCGCGGACCGACGATCATGGCGCTGAACAGCGCGCCGAGACCGATGAGCGTCCAGACGATGAGCGCCGCGTGGACCAATATGTCGTAGAACGTCACGGATCCTCCGTACGCGTGCAGGAATGCACAGATATAGCAGCAAGATACGGGCCGGGCGCGGCCGTCTCAACTGGAATTCGGGGGGACGAGCCGAGGCCCGCCGAAGGGGAGAAGCGGTTACTCCCCGTCGCTGCTGCCGGGGCCGCCCGAAATCCCGATCGCCCGGTCCAGCGGGACCGTGAAGGCGACGCCCGTCGCCGGGTCGCCGAACGATCCGCAGACGTCCTCGAGCACCGCCAGCGCCCGTTCGACCGTCTCGTCGTCGGGGATCGCCGAGAGCAAGGTCGTGTTCCGGGGCCGGGCACGCGCGAGCAGGCTCTGCAGGCCGGCGAATGCGGGGGGATCCTGGGACAGCACGTGACCCATTCCCTCGGAGTCGATGATCGTGGCGCCTGTGACGCCGATCTCGAGAAATCGGGTCAGGACTTCCTCGACCCGGTCCGTGTCGTTGATCACCGCGATGAGCAGCTTCATGGTGGCGGCAACGTCGGCGGGCCGGCCGGGAGTGTCAAGCACGGCGGGCTCTTGGCTGGCCCGGCGCGGGGCCTCTACCTTGCCGGACGAGACGAGCCCCGACTTACACGCCGACGAGAGAGATCGCAGGGTGCACTTTCGCATCGAAGGCCCGACCCGGATGAGCGGGCGGTTCACACCGGCCGGCAACAAGAACGCCGCGCTCCCGATCCTGGCCGGCACGCTCCTGGCCGGCGAGCCCGTGACGCTGCGCAACGTGCCGGAGATTCGCGATGTGCAGACGATGGCGGCGCTCATCGAATCGCTCGGGGCGACGGTGGAGCGCCCGGAGCACGGAGTCCTCCGCGTAGACCCGAGCGGCCTCGACGGGCGAAGGCTCGATCCGGTCCTCGCCGGTCGCATCCGCGCCTCGATCCTGCTCGCCGGCCCGCTCCTGGCGCGCTTCGGCGAAGTGATGTTGCCGCCCCCCGGCGGCGACGTGATCGGGCGACGGCGCCTCGACACGCACTTCCTGGCGCTCGGCCGCCTCGGCGCCGCCGTGGAGGCGAGTGACCGATACGAGCTGCGCGCCCCCAGGCTGAGCGGCGCCGACGTCTTCCTCGACGAGCCGTCGGTGACCGGAACGGAGAACGCCATTCTCGCGGCGGTCACGGCCGAGGGGGAGACGTGGATCCGCAACGCCGCCTGCGAGCCCCACGTGCAGGATCTGTGCGCCTTTCTCGCGATGCTCGGCGCGGAGATCGACGGAGTGGGCACCAGCCGTCTGCACATCCGGGGAGTGGAACGGCTGGGCGGCGGCGACTTCCGCATCGGGGCGGACCACATCGAGATCGGGAGCATGATCGGCCTCGCCGCGATCACCGGCTCGGACGTGTTCATCGAGGACGTCGATCAGCGGCACTTCGATCCGCTGCGCATCGGGTTCGAGCGCCTCGGCATCGAGTGCGTGGCGAAAGACGGCGGACTCCACGTCCCCCCCGACCAGTCGCTCGAGATCCGGCCCGACTTCGGAGATCAGATTCCCAGCATCGGCGATGGGCCGTGGCCGGCCTTCCCGGCGGACCTGACCTCGATCGCGCTCGTGGTGGCCACGCAATGCCGGGGAACCGTGCTGATTCACGAGAAGATGTTCGAGTCCCGCATGTACTTCGCCGACAAGGTGATCTCGATGGGTGCGAACATCGTGGTCTGCGACCCGCACCGCGCGGTGGTCGTGGGACCGTCCCGGCTGCGCGGCGGCACCGTCGAGAGTCCCGACATCCGGGCCGGTATGGCGTTGCTCATCGCGGCGCTGGCCGCCCGCGGTGAGAGCCGCATCTACAACATCGGCCAGATCGAGCGGGGCTACGAGCGTATCGACGAGCGGCTGAAGGCGCTGGGTGCCGTGATCGAGCGGGTCGACGATCCGCCCGCGGAGAGCACGTGACGGCCACGTCGACCGTGACGGCGGATGCGGGCGGCGTGCGGGTCCTCCCCGCGTCCGAGCTGGCCGACGTGCCCGGGTTGCTGGCGGGGATCACGGTCCGCGCCGCCGGGGAGTCGGAGGGACGCGGGGGAAGAGACGATTTCGGCCTTTCCACGGGCGGCAGCGCCTGGGACGTCGCGTCCCGCTACGAGACTCTCGCGCGCGGGCTCGGCTTTCCCGCGGCCGCCGTATGCCGCCAGGTGCACGGCACCTCGCTGGCCGTGGCGGAGCACGCTCCGGCGGCGGGCCTGTGGATCCCCGGCGAGGCGGACGGCTTCATCGGGTGGGTGACGGGGCGGTTGTTCGCCGTCACCGTGGCCGATTGCGTGCCCGTCTACCTGGTCGACACCCGCTCCGGCACGTTCGGTCTGCTGCACGCCGGCTGGCGCGGCGCCGCGGCCGGAATCCTCGGCCGGGCGCTCGAGCTGCTCGCCGATCGCTACGGCCGGCCCGCCGACGCGTATCGGGTCCACCTCGGCCCTTCCATCTGCGGTGACTGCTACGAAGTCGGCCCCGAGGTGCCCCGGGCGTTCGGTCGACGAGTATCCGGCCAGAGCTACCTCGATGTCGGGGCCGAGCTGGTCGCCGAGGCGGTCGAGGCGGGCGTCCCGCGGGAGCGGGTGACGCGCTCGGCGCTGTGCACGAGGTGTGACGCGACGCTCCTCCACTCCCACCGGGGAGGCGGTGAACGGGCCGGCCGCATGGCGGCCTACATCGGCTGGAAGGGCTGATCCGGGCCGCCCCGCGATTCGCCTCCTGGCCGTTTGCCATCCGCCCATCCGCCACGTATGTTCAGCGGCTACTAGAAGCGTCCGGTGATGGCCGCCCGGACGCCCGTGGCAGGATCGAAGTGGGGAGACGGACTCGGCCCCACTTTTTTGTTGTAGGTTGACGGGCCGCCGGATCGGCGGCCGAAGGTGTGACGAAGCTATGCCGGACAGTCTCGAGAGTGCGATCGAGCAGTTGCTCGACGAACTCGGCTTCGAGCTGGTCGCGCTGGAGAAGGGAGGAGGGAGGAAGCGACCCCTCCTCCGGCTGCGCATCGACCGCCCCGACGGTGAGCCGGGGCGTTCGTCGTTGACGGCGGATGACTGCGCGCAGGCGAGCCGGGCGATCATGCGGATGCTGGAGGATCGGCCGGACGCCTGGTCCGACTTCATCCTCGAAGTCTCGTCGCCGGGTGTCGAGCGACCTCTGGTGCGGGAGCGCGACTTCGAGCGCTTCGCGGGCCACGAGGTGCGGCTGCGCGGCTATGCGCCGCTGGTTGAAGGGCGCAAGCAGATCGACGCCGTGCTGGCCGGCTTCGACGCCGCGCGGGACGAGGTGCTGCTGGACCTCGACGGCGAGCGCGTCGCGGTGCCGCGGTCCGCCGTGGCGAAGGCGAACTTGCGGTATCGGTTCGGCAACGAGGAGTGAGACGGACGACGTACCGGGATCTGAGCAGGCCGCGGAGACACGAGGGGAGAGAGAACATACATGAGCGATAATGCGTCGATCGTCGAAGCGTTCCGCGTCATGACGGCGAACCGTTCGCTGACCGACGAGGAGCTGCACGACCTGATCAAGGACGGCATCATGGCCGCCTTGACGCGTCACTTCGGTGGCCCGGTCGAGGCGGAGATCGACATTCTCCCGGACGGCGACATCAAGATTGTCGCGCTGAAGGAAGTCGTCGAGGAGGTCGAGGAGCCGTCGCACCAGATCTCTCTCGAGGAAGCCCGCTGGGACGATCCCGATTTCCAGGTCGGCGACCTGCTCGAGATCCCGGTGCGCTTCACCGACTTCGGCCGCAACGCCGTGATCGTCGCCAAGCAGCGGATCGTGCAGCGCCTTCGCGAGGGCGAACGCGAGCGGATCCGCGAGGAGTTCGCGGACTCGCTGGGCGAGCTCGTTTCGGGGGAGGTCCAGCAGATCGAGCGCGGCAAGATCGTCGTGATGCTGAACCGCGCCCGGGAGGCGGAAGCGGTCATCCCGTGGCGCGAGCAGAACCCGCGCGAGCGCTTCCGGCAGGGCGAGGCGATCCGGGCGGTGCTGAAGAAGGTCGAGGAAACCCCCCGTGGCCCGCGGCTCATCCTGTCGCGGGGCGACCCGGCGTTCGTCGCGTCGCTGTTCGCGCTCGAGGTGCCCGAGATCTACCAGGGCATCGTCGAGATCCGCGAGATCGTGCGCGAAGCGGGCGGGCGGACGAAGATCGCCGTCTCCTCGCGCGACGAGTCGGTCGATCCGGTCGGCGCCTGCGTCGGGCTCAAGGGTTCGCGCGTTCAGGCCGTGGTCTCCGAGCTGAGCGGCGAGCGCATCGACATCGTGCCCTGGCATCCCGATCCCGAGGTGTTCGCGCGCCGGGCGCTGGCGCCGGCTCGGGTCGCGAAGGTGTTGTCGGATGCCGAACGGCACGTGATCACGGCGATCGTCGACGAGGACCAGTTGTCTCTGGCGATCGGACGCAACGGTCAGAACGTGCGCCTGGCGTCGCAGCTGATCGGCTGGCAGATCGACCTCTACTCGAGCAAAGACTGGCTGGCGCGCGGCGCCGAGTCGTCCCTGTTCGGTGGTGGCGACGAGTACGAGGTCGCGGACTTCCCGCTGTCCGAGCTCGAGGGCATCTCGCCCCAGACGCTCGCGGCGCTCGAAGCCGCCGGCATCAACACGTTCTTCGAAGCCATCGAGATGGAGCGCGACGAGTTCGTGGCCATCCCGGGGATCGACGAGGCGGACGCCGATCGGCTCATGGAGCTGATCGACGAGCTGACCGTGGTCGAGGAGGCGGCGGCCGAAGCCGCGGCCGAGGCGGACGCGGACGCCGACGCCGCACCTGCGGCCGCCGAAGAGACGGCGGAGGCGAACGAAGCGGACGGCGAGGTCGAGGCCGAGGCTGAGGTCGAGGAAGAGGCGGATGATACGGACGAGGCGGAAGCGGAATCGGAGGCCGTGGCCGTGAGCGGCGAGGCCGACGAGGACGAGACCGCCGCGACCTGACGGCACCGGCGTGGCGCCGCAGCGGGGCGAACAGGCCGCGTTGAGTCTCATCGGGCTGGCCCTGCGAGCAGGGCGACTCGAGGTCGGCACCCACGCCGTGAAGGAGGCGGCGCGGCGCGGCGAGTTGCATGCGGTCGTGCTGGCGCGTGACGCGACGGAGAATGCCCGCAACCGGGTGCTCCCGTTGCTGAGAGCGACCGGCGTGCCGGTCGTGACGTGCGAGTCGGCCGCCGGACTCGGCCGGGCGGCCGGCCGGTCCCGCCTGGTCGTAGTGGGTGTGCGGGATGCCGGTTTCGCCGGGCGAATCGTGGGGGCGTTGCCTCCCGCGCCGCGGGCGAAGAGTACTGAGAACTGAGTTTTGTCGAGGAGGACGGACGTTGGGCAATCTCCGGGTCTATGAGGTCGCGAAGGACCTCGGCGTCGAAAGCGAACATCTGATCCAGCTGCTGCATCAGATGGGCGTACGCGTACGCAGCCACATGTCGAGCGTGACCGAGGCGCAGATCGCGCGCCTGCAGGTCCGGCTCGAGCGGGAGCGCCGCAGCGGCGGAGAAGAGGCGGACGAGAAGCCGCCGGTCCGCCGTCGGCGCCGCCGTCGCACGCGTCCGACCGTCACCGAACCCGAGGCTTCCGAAGAAGAGGAAGAAGCGGCCGAGGTGGAGACCGCCGAGGAGGAGGCCGAGGACCTCGTCGCCGAAGTCGAGGAGGCCGAGGTCGAAGAGGAGGCGGAGGAGACGGAAGAAGAAGTGGCCGTCGCCGCCGAAGAGGAAGTCGAGGAGGTAGCGGCGGAGGTCGAGGAGGAGACCGAGGCCGAAGCCGAAGCCGAGGCGGAAGAAGAGGAAGAAGAAGAGGCCGAGGAGGAGGCCGACGAGGAAGCAGAGGTCGCCGCCGCCGAGGAGGACGAGGAAGAAGAGGACGGTGAGGGGCCGGGGAAGAAGAAGCGGCGCCGCAAGGTGAAGCCCAAGCCCGTGCGCCGCGGCCTCGGACACGCGCCGGCCGCGTCGGCCGGGCCGGGTGGACAGTTCAAGATGGCCGAGCAGGCCGTTCCGGGAGGCGGCCGTCGCGGCCGCCGCGACCGCAAGAAGCGGCGCGTCGACAAGGAAGCCGTCCAGAAGAACGTCAAGAAGACGCTCGCCGCGATGGACAGCGGATCGTCCGGCGGGCGGCGTCGCCGCCGGAGCAGCCGGCCGTCCCAGGAGGAGGTCGAGCAGGAGCAGCAGGAGCGCGAGGCCAAGGAGGAGCGCGAGCGCACCACGGTCAAGGTGAACGAGTTCCTGACGGTGGCCGAGCTCTCCGACCTGATCGACGAGTCGCCCCAGGCGATCATCACCTCGGCGTTCAAGAACCTCGGGCTGATGGTGACGATCAACCAGCGGCTCGATTTCGACCAGATCGAGTTGATCTGCGACGAGTTCAACTACACGGTCGAGCGCGAAGAGGCCTACGAGGCCGACGTCACGGCGGTCGAGGAGATCGAGGTCGACGACGAGGAGCTCGAGCCCCGGGCGCCGGTCGTCACGGTCATGGGCCACGTCGACCACGGGAAGACGTCGCTGCTGGACCACATCCGGCGCACCAACGTGATCGCCGGCGAGGCCGGCGGCATCACGCAGCACATCGGCGCCTACAACGTCGAGGTCGGAGACGGGCGTTCCGTCGCTTTCCTCGACACGCCGGGCCACGAAGCGTTCACCGCCATGCGGGCCCGCGGCGCAGAGTTGACCGACGTCGTGATCCTGGTCGTCGCCGCCGACGACGCGGTGATGCCCCAGACGATCGAGGCGATCAGTCACGCGAAGAATGCCGGCGTGCCGATCGTCGTGGCGATCAACAAGATCGACCTGCCGAGCGCCGATCCGCAGAAGGTCAAGCAGGACCTCCTGTCGCACGAAGTGGTGCTCGAGGAGTTCGGTGGCGAGGTGCTGTCGCAGGAAGTGTCCGCGAAGACGGGGCAGGGCGTGGAAGACCTGCTCGAGAAGGTGCTACTGCAGTCGGAGCTGCTCGACCTGAAGGCGCGCGCCACGGGGGATGCCCGCGGCACCGTCGTGGAGGCGGAGCTCGACAAGGGGATGGGGCCGGTCGCCACGGTGCTCATCCAGAGCGGAACGCTCGAGGTCGGCGACGACTTCATCTGCGGCCTGTACGCGGGCCGCGTGCGGGCGATGCTCGACGAGCGGGGCAACAACGTCGAGTCGGCCGGGCCGTCCACGCCGGTGCGGGTCCTCGGTCTCGAGGGCGTACCGCAGGCGGGTGACCGGCTGGCCGTCATGGAGGCGTCGCGGGTGCGCGAGATCGGCAACCGCCGCCAGCAGCTCGAGCGCGAGAAGGACATCCGGCGCCGCTCCAAGGGCACGAAGCTGGAGGACATCTTCGAGGCGATCCAGGCCGAGGGCGTGGCGAACCTCAACATCGTCATCAAGGGCGACACGGACGGTTCGGTGCAGGCCCTGGCCGACTCCCTGGAGCGGCTCAGCACCTCCGAGGTGGCGGTCGAGATCGTTCACCGCGGCGTGGGCGCCGTGACCGAATCCGACGTGCTCCTCGCGATGACGACGAACGCGTTCATCATCGGCTTCCACGTGCGTCCCGACACGAAGGCGCGCGAGGTAGCCGAGCATGAAGACGTCGAGATCCGCATCTACAGCGTGATCTATGAAGCGGTCGAAGACGTCCGCATGGCGCTCGAGGGGCTGCTGTCGCCGGAAGAGCGCGAGGTGGTCGTCGGTACGGCCGAGGTCCGCGAGCTGTTCAAGGTGCCGAAGGTCGGCACGGTGGCCGGCTGCTACGTGTCCGACGGCGTGATCCAGCGCAACAACCCCGTGCGGCTGCTGCGCGACTACGTCGAGGTCTACGACGGCAAGATCGACAGCCTGAAGCGTTTCAAGGACGACGTCCGCGAAGTGAAGGACGGCTACGAGTGCGGCATCTCGATCGAGAACTTCAACGACATCAAGGTCGGCGACATCATCGAGTCGTACCGGGTCGAGGAAGTGGCGCGGTCGCTGGCACAGAGCGCCGCGGCCGACGCCGAGTCGGCGTCCTGACGGACGGCGGTCCGTCCGGGGACCAGGACCGATGGCGGCGCACGTGGCGGTGGGGCGGTGGCTGTTCCGGGTGCCCGGATGCCGTTCGTTGAAGCAGAAGCGGAGCGTCGTCCGCAGTCTGCGTGATCGGATGCGCGCCCGCTTCTCGGCGTCGGTGTCCGAGACCGAGTTCCAGGACGACGTCCAGCGCGCCGAGCTCACGGCGGCTTTCACCGCTTCGGACCACACGCTGGCCGAATCCGTGCTCGGCAAGCTCGACGACTTCATCTGTTCCGATCCACGCATATACATCATCGAACGCGACGTGAGGGTCCTGCGCCCCGGCGGAGGCAACCCTCGCGGCGGATGGGGGGAATCATGGCAGGCAGACGACTTCCCCGGGTGAACCAGCTGCTCCGCGAGGAGCTGTCGCGGCTCGTCCGCGAGGAGATCAAGGATCCGAGGGTGGCGGGCGTCACGATCACGCACGTCGACGCGAGTCCCGACCTGTCCCACGCCCGCATCCTCGTGCGCACCCTGACCGAAGACACGCCGGTCGAAGAGGCGATCGACGGGCTGCGCAGCGCCGCCGGCTTCATGCGCCATCGCCTGGGTCGCGAGCTCCACTTCCGGCGGATTCCCGAGTTCCACTTCGAGGCCGACCACACCCTCGAGCATGCCCAGCGCATCGAGGAGCTACTGGACGAGGCGCTCGGGGAGGAACGGGACGACGCCCCGGAGCCGGCGGATTGAGCGATCGCTCGGCCGTCGTGCTGGTCGACAAGCCGGCGGGCCCGACGTCGCACGACGTGGTCGGCACGGCGCGCCGTGCCCTGCGCACCCGGCGGATCGGGCATACCGGTACCCTCGACCCGTTTGCGACCGGACTGCTCATCCTCTGCGTCGGCCGCGCCACGCGGCTCGTCGAGTACTTCCACTTGCTGCCGAAGACGTACGAGGCCGACGTGGTGTTCGGTGAGGCCCGCGACACCGACGACCTGACCGGCGCGGTGACGGAGCGCGCGGAGCTCGACCCCTCGCTGGACGCGGCTCGGATCCGGGAGGCCCTGGAGGAGAGCCGCGGCCGGTCCGAGCAGCGGCCGCCCGACTACTCGGCGATACGCCGGGACGGTGAACGCGCCTACGAGGCGGCCCGCCGCGGGGAACCACTGCCCCTCGAGCCCCGACCGATCGAGGTGCACGAGGCGCGGCTGGAGTCGTGGGATCCGCCCGTGGCGCGCATCGTCTACTCGGTGTCGACCGGGACGTACGTTCGCGCCCTGGCCCGCGACCTGGGAGCCCGGCTCGGGTGTCCGGCCCACCTCGGGGCGTTGCGGCGTACCCGCATCGGCCCCTTCGCCGTGCGAGCCGCCGTCGCGCCCGACGGGGTGTCCTGGGAGGGGGCGGGCACGCTGTCGCCGCTGGCCGCGCTTCGCTGGCTCCCGACCCGGGAGCTCTCGGCGGAGGAGCGCACGGCGATCGGATACGGGCAGGCGCTCGAGGGCACGGCCGCCGCCGCGCCGGACGAGCCCCAGCCGGGCCTGGTGGCCGACGAGCTTCCCGTGGCGCTTCGGGCCGACGGCCGGCTCGTGGCGATCGCGCGGAGGCGGGACGGCGAAACGCGTCCCGAGAAGGTGTTCGATGCGGCCTGAGTCGGCCGGCTCGGGCCTCCCGCCCGACGTGCGTGAGACGGTCGTCACCGTGGGCACGTTCGACGGCGTGCACCGCGGGCACCACGCCGTGCTCGAGGAGATCGGTGAGCGCGCCCGCCGGCGGGGCTGTCGAAGCGTTCTCGTCACCTTCGATCGTCATCCGCTCACGGTCGTGCGCCCGGAGTCGGCGCCGGCGTTGCTCACGACGCCCGACGAGAAGAAGGCGATCCTGGCGCAGAGCGGTCTCGACTACGTGGCCTTCCTCCCGTTCACCTGGACCCTGTCGCGCTACACCCCGGAGGAGTTCATCCGGCTCGTGCTGCTGGACCGCTTCCGGGTGGGGGAGCTGGTGATCGGGCACGATCACGGGTTCGGACGCTCGCGCTCCGGCTCGATCGACACGGCGCGCCGCCTCGGCGCCGAGCTCGGTTTCGAGGTCGACGTCGTGGCCGCGGTCAGCGTCGGGGACGAGACGATCTCCTCGACGAAGATCCGGGAGGCGGTGGAGCGTGGCGACGTGGCGCGGGCGGCCCGCGGGCTCGGGCGGTCCTATTCCTTTCGCGGTCCGGTCGTGCACGGGATGGGGCGGGGGAGAGATTTGGGCTTCCCCACGGCCAACATCGAGGCCCCCGGCGGACGCAAGCTCTTGCCCCTGGAGGGGATCTACGCGGTACGCGCTTCGCTGCGCGACGAGATCCGCAACGGCCTGCTCCATCTCGGGCCGCGTCCGACCTTCGCCGGCTCGCCGCCGTCGATCGAGCTCTACCTGCTCGATTTCGACCGGGACATCTACGGCGAGCGCGTACAGATCGACTTCCTCGCACGGCTGCGGGACGTCGAGCCGTTCGCCTCCGCGGCGGACCTCGTCGCCCAGATGCGGCGGGACGAGCGGAAGGCCCGGGAGTTCTTTCGGAAACAGGGTTTACAGAACGGGTGAGCCGGCCTATTTTACCACGCTTGACGTCAAGCGGTGAAACGAAACCACACGCAGAGAACGACACGCCGGGCGCGACGCCGTCCGGAGTTGAGGAGACGGACGGTACATGACGCTGGCATCGGAAGAACGACAGAAGATCGTCGAGAAGTTCGGCGAGCACGAAGGCGACTGCGGCTCCACGGCCGTGCAGATCGCGCAGCTGACCGCGCGGATCGACAACCTCACCGAGCATTTCCGCGCGCACACGCAGGACCATCACGGCCGGCGTGGCCTGCTGAAGATGGTCGGCCGGCGTCGCCGGCTGCTGGAGTACCTGCGGCGCACCGACTTCGATGCGTACCGCAGCCTGATCAAGGAGCTGGGGCTCCGACGGTAGTGTCGACGAGACGATGAAGGACCCGCGGCGGCCGTACGGGCGCAACCTGCGTTCGACGGCGGCCGCGTCGTGTTTCCGGGTGCGGGACGTCATTCGGACCTCCCGCCCGGGCAATTGACGCGAAGGCTGACGAAGAGAAGAGAAGAAGCTGACGCGGTAAAGAAGAAAGAGAAGAGAGACGAAGATGGCACACAGGATAGAAAAAGAATTCGCCGGGAAGAAGCTGACGATGGAAACGGGACGTATGGCCCGCCAGGCGGACGGCGCCGTGTTCTGCACCTACGGCGAGACCGCCGTACTGGTGACCGCGGTCGCCGAGCGCAAGCGCACCCACCTCCCGTTCTTCCCGCTGACTGTCGAGTACCGCGAGAAGAGCTACGCCGCCGGGAAGTTCCCGGGCGGGTTCATCAAGCGGGAAGGCCGTCCCGGCGACAAGGAGGTCACCTCCGCCCGCCAGATCGACCGGCCGCTGCGGCCGCTGTTCCCCGACGACTACAAGAACGAGACGCAGGTCGCCTGCTTCATCGTATCGGCCGACCAGGAGAACGACGCCGACGTGCTCGGCATGCTCGGCGCCTCGACGGCGCTGATGCTCTCGCCGATCCCGTGGGGCGGACCGGTCGCCGGCGTGCGGATCGGCCGCGTCGACGGCGAATGGGTGATCAACCCGACGTTCCAGCAGCTCGATTATTCCGACATGGACATGGTCGTGGCGGGGACGAAGGAGTCGATCGTGATGGTCGAGGGCGCCAGCGTCGAGGTGTCCGAGGAGGACATGCTGGCGGCGCTCGAGCGGGCGCACGAAGCCATCAAGGAGCTCATCGACATCCAGATGGAGCTCGTGAACATGGCCGGCGGCAAGCCGGAGTTGTTCGAGTACGAGGGTGACGGGCTCGACGAGTCGTTCGAGGCCGCGGTCGAGCAGGCCGCGACGGCGCGGATCGGCGACGCGTACCAGATCGCCGACAAGGCCGATCGTGAAGCCGCCCTGGCCGAGATCAAGTCCGACCTCCAGGAGTCGCTCGCCGAGGACTACCCGGACGCGATCGATCACCTGAGTGCCGTGTTCAAGGGCATCGAGAAGAAGACGATGCGCCGGCGGATCATCGAGGACGGCGTCCGCGCCGACGGCCGCGGCCTCGACGACATCCGCGACATCACCTGCGACGTGGGCCTGCTCCCGCGCGCGCACGGTTCGGCGCTGTTCACCCGGGGACAGACCCAGGCGCTGGCCGCCGTCACCCTGGGCAGCGTGCGCGACGAGCAGCGGATCGACACGGTCGACACGGCCGAGGAAACCAGCAAGTCGTTCATGCTCCACTACAACTTCCCGCCGTTCTCGGTCGGTGAGGCGCGTCCGTTCCGCGGGCCCGGCCGCCGCGAGATCGGTCACGGGATGCTGGCCGAGAGGGCGCTGCAGCCGCTGCTGCCCGTGTACGAGGACTTCCCGTATACGATCCGCGTCGTCTCCGACATCCTCGAGTCGAACGGCTCGAGCTCGATGGCCTCGGTGTGCGGCGGTTCGCTGTCGCTGATGAACGCGGGCGTGCCGATGCGCGCTCCGTGCGCCGGCGTGGCGATGGGGCTGATCAAGGAGGACGACGACGTCGCCGTCCTCACCGACATCCTGGGCGTCGAGGACTTCCTCGGCGACATGGACTTCAAGATCGCGGGCACCGAGCAGGGGATCACCGCGATCCAGATGGACATCAAGATCCAGGGCCTGCAGATCTCGACGATGCGCGACGCGCTCGAGCGGGCTCGCAAGGGCCGCCTGCACATCCTGGGCGTCATGGCGCAGACGCTGAACACGGCCGGCGAGATGTCGGAGTGGGCGCCGCGGATCAAGTCGATCCAGATCAACACCGACAAGATCGGCAACCTCATCGGTCCGAAGGGGAAGACGATCCGGGCGATCCAGGACGACACGGGCGCGGAGATCAACGTCGACGACGACGGTACCGTGACGATCTCCGCCGTCGGCGGCGAATCGATGCGCCGGGCCGTCGAGATGGTCGAGGCGCTCACCGCCGAGCCCGAGGTCGGGCGCATTTACGAAGGCGCGGTGAAGAACACCACGACCTTCGGAGCGTTCGTGGAGATCCTGCCCGGCGTCGAGGGGCTCTGCCACATTTCCGAGCTCGAGGACGACCGCACGGAGAAGACCGAGGACGTCGTCAACACCGGCGACGTGGTCCGCGTCAAGCTGCTCTCGATCGACGATCGGGGCCGCATGAAGCTGTCGATGCGGGCCGCGAAGGAAGAGGAGCAGGGAGCGCTCACCGAGAGCTGACCTCTCCGATACCGATCCGGGCCACGGGCGGCGGCGGAGACGCCGTCGCCCGTTTTCTTTGGTGAAACGATGATCGACGCCGCACAGACTGGATCGACGGACGAAGACGCCGCGACCGGGACCGCACGACGCCTGGACGACGGCGTGTACCGCACCCGGCTCCCGGGCGGCACGGAGGTGTGGAGCGAACGCATGGACTCGATGCGCTCGGTCGCGGTCGGATTCTGGTTCCGCGCCGGCTCCGCGCACGAGGACGTCGCGTCCGCCGGGATCGCGCATCTGCTCGAGCACATGGTGTTCAAAGGGACGCCGACGCGCACCGCGCGGGAGCTCGCGGCGGAGATCGAGGACCTGGGCGGAAGTCTCGACGCCTACACCACCCACGAACACACGTCATTCCAGGCTCGCGTGCCGGACGAGGCCCTCGCCACGGCGCTGGACGTGATCGCCGATCTCTCCTTCCGGCCGCGGCTCGATCCGGTCGACCTGGCGCTCGAGCGCGAAGTCGTGCTGGAGGAGCTCGCCAGGGTCGAGGACACGCCCGACGACCTGGTGTTCGACCTGCACGCCGAGTTCATGTTCGCGGGCCACCCGTATGGCCGGCCGATCCTCGGCCGCCAGGAGACCGTGGCCGCGATCGACGCCTCCACGCTGCAGGCTCTGCATGCCGCCGCCTACACGCCGCGGAACCTGGTCGTCGCGGCGGCCGGCCGTCTCGACCACGACGAGCTCGTGGACCAGGTCGCCGCGCGGCTTCCGGGGGATCCGGGGCGGCCCGCGCCGCGCATCGAGCGTCCCGAGCGGTTCGAGAGCGGCCTGCGAAGCGTCGTCCGTCCGGGAGGCCGGCAGGCCCACATGGTGGCGGGAGGGGCGGGCGTGTCGGCCACGGACCCGCTGCGTCATGCCGTGACCCTCGTCGGCACCGCGCTGGGTGGCGGGATGGGGTCGCGCCTCTTCCAGCGGATCCGCGAGGAGATGGGCCTCGCGTACGCCGTCTACGCCTTCCGGAGCTTCTATCTCGAGGGCGGGCACGTCGGCGCCTACCTCGGCACGCGGCCCGAGACGGCCGCGACGGCCCGCGAGGCGCTGTTCGAGGAGCTCGGACGCCTCGCCGCCGACGGGCTGACCCCCGAGGAGCTCTCGGCGACCCGCACGCAGCTGAAGGGCCAGGTGGTGTTGTCGCTCGAGTCGCCGGGCTCGCGGATGTACCGGCTCGCGTCGCTGGGGCTCACCGGGGAGCCGTACCGTTCGCTCGACCGGGTGATGGCCGACGTCGACGCGATCGGCCCCGCCGAAGCGCGGGCCGCCGCCGAGCTCTACGATCCGGCTGGACTGGCGGTGCTGGAACTGACTCCCGCATAATCGGGACGCGGGCGCGGCGGGACGCACCGTCTTCGCCCGGACAAGCAGATGGGTATCAGAGAGATCTCAAGGAGCTTCCGATGATCGTTGGCGTGCCGACCGAGATAAAATCGAACGAGTACAGGGTCGCGCTGGTGCCGGCCGGGGCGGCGGCTCTGAGCGGCCGGGGTCACACCGTGCTGGTCCAGGCGGGAGCCGGGCTCGGCAGCGGCTTCACCGACGCGATGTACGAGGCGGCGGGTGCGCGGATCGTCGAGGACGTCGACGAGGTGTGGGCCGACGCCGAGATGATCATGAAGGTGAAGGAGCCGGTCGGCCCCGAGCACGGCCGGATGCGCGAGGGACAGATCGTCTACACGTTCTTCCACTTCGCGGCGGACGAGGAGCTGACCCACGCCGTGCTCGACAGCAAGTGCGTGGCCGTGGCCTACGAAACTGAAGCCCTCGTCCTCGGTCTCCTCGTAGTACCGCATGATCTGCATCCACGACATCTCGCGGCCTACGTCCAGGAAGCGGGCCGCGCCG
>JASFRN010000049.1:0-18747 GCA_050114915.1 Gemmatimonadales bacterium
CTGTGACGTCGCATGGTATCCATGGGTGCCCCGTACGATAAGCGAAGAAGAACGAAAACTACGTTGGTCCAGTTGCGAATTCCCCACACACCGGGTGTCCCGCTACGGTGTGAAGACGAGTACCCGGTCTCCGGCGTCACCGTTCCGGCGGCGGCCCGCCGGCGACATCAATCCTCGTCGGCGTCCTCGCCCGCGGCCGCCTTCGCCTCTTCCGCCTCCTCGACGAGGTCTTCGCCGCGCATCAGCGCGTCGAGCTTCTCGAGGCTGATCAGCACCTCGCGCGGCTTCGAGCCCTCGGCCGGGCCCACGACCCCGGCCGCGTGCAGCTGGTCGATGATCCGGGCCGCACGGCCGTACCCGATCTTCAGGCGGCGCTGGAGGAGGCTGGTGGAGCCGGAGTCGTTGGTGATCACGATCTCGGCCGCCTTGCGGAAGTACTCGTCCCAGTCGGTGAGCACCTCTTCGGTGACGTCGACCTGGCTCTCCTCGATCTCGAGCTCCCGCACCTCCTCGAGGATGTCCGTCTCGTCGTCGAGGTCGAGCGCCTCGCCGGCGGCCCTCTTCCGGAACCAGTCGACGATCGCCTCGGTCTCTTCGGTGGAGATGAACGCGCCCTGGATGCGATCGGGCTCCGACTCGCCGGGCGGGAGGAACAACATGTCTCCGTTGCCGAGCAGGCACTCGGCGCCGTTCTGGTCGAGGATCGTGCGGCTGTCGACCTTCGAGGCGACGCGGAAGGCGATGCGGCTCGGGAAATTCGCCTTGATGAGCCCCGTGATCACGTTGACCGAGGGACGCTGCGTGGCGACGACGAGATGGATGCCGACCGCGCGCGCCTTCTGGGCGAGGATCGCGAGCGGCGTCTCGACCTCCGACTGCACCGTCATCATCAGGTCGGCCAGCTCGTCGATCACGACGACGATGTACGGGAGCTTGCCCTCGGTCCACTCCGTGCGCCCGATCCCCTGGGGAGGCTTGACCTCGTCGCCGCGACGAATCCGCTGGTTCATCTCGACGATGTTGCGGCAGGCGTTGGCCGACAGGAGCGCATAGCGGCGGTTCATCTCGAACACGACCCAGCGCAGGAGCTTCGCGGCGTCGTTGTTGTCGGTGACCACCGGGTGGCGGAGGTGCGGCAGATCGTTGTAGATGATCAGCTCGACCATCTTCGGGTCGATCATCAACAGCCGCAGGTCGCTCGGCGGGTGCCGGTAGATGAGGCTCGTGACGATCGTGTTGATGCACACCGACTTCCCCGACCCCGTGGCGCCGGCGATCAGCAGGTGCGGCATCTTCGCGAGGTCGGCGCAGTACGGCCGGCCCGCCAGGTCGCGTCCGAGACCGAGCGGAAGGGTCGTGCGCGGCTTCCGGTAGGCGGGACTCTCCAGCGTCTCGCGGAGCCGCACGATCTCCGGCTGCGGGTTCGGCACCTCGACCCCGACGGCCCCCTTCCCCGGAATCGGAGCGACGATCCGCACCGAGGGAGCCTTGAGGGCCAGCGCCAGGTCGTCGGCCAGGGCGGCGATCTTTCCGACTTTCACGCCCGCCGCCGGCACGACTTCGAACTGGGTGACCACCGGACCCGTCGTCCAGCCCCCGATCGAGCTGTCGACCCGGAAGGTCTCGAGCTTCTTCACGAGCACGTCGCCGAGCCGCTCGAGCTCGCGCGGCGCGAGACCGCTGCCACGGCGCTCGGGCTGCTCCAGGAGGCGAATCGGAGGAATCAAATCGCGCGAGGGATCGGTGTCGGGCAGCTCGAGCTGGATCCCCGACTCCTCCTCCGGCTCGGACTTCGCCTTGCGGGCCTTCGGGGCGGGCGCGGGAGCGGGCGCGGGCTCCGGTTCCGCCGCCTCGGGCTCCTCGGGCTCCGCCGGCGCGGCGTCTTCCCAGGGCGAGCTGCCTCGCACGCGCGGCGGCGCGAGCAGCCGGGCCATGCCCCCCCGGAAGCGGCGCCAGGCGCCCGCGAGCCCGCGCCCCGCCACGACGGCGCCGCCGCGGGCGCCCCGTGCCGCCGCTTCGGCGCTCTCGGCGGGCGACCATCCGAAGGTGAGCACCGTGAGAGCGATCAGCACGGCGAACACGATGAGCTGGGCGCCGACCGTCCCGAAGCCGCGGAGCAGCACGCCGCCCAGGGCGCCGCCGAGCCAGCCGCCGCCCGTCTCGGCGCCCCCCATGGCGTGGCTGACGAGCCACCAGGCGGTCGGCACGAACAGGGCGGCCACGCCGAGGAAGATCGACCAGCGGATCGCCGCGTCGCGGCTCAGGCGGTCGAAGCACTGGATCGCCCAAACCAGCGGCGCGAACGCGACGAGGACCGCGGAACCACCGATCCCACTGATCAGCAGGTGCGAGAGGATCGCGCCGGCCGGGCCGATCAGGTTGGGCTCGGGCTCTCCGCCACGGAGAACCGGGGGGACGATCGCGAGGGCCAGCAGGAGTCCGAGAGCCAGCAGGCCCACTCCCAGGGCCTCGGTCCGCTGCCGCTCGTTCACGACCCCTGCGTCGAGCGGAAGTGCTCGAGGAAGTGCGTGTCCACGTCGCCCGCGACGAAGTCGGGGTGCTCCAGGACGTCGCGCAGGAATGGAATCGTCGTGTGCACGCCCTCGATGATGAACTCTTCGAGGGCCTGGTGGGCCCGGCCGAGCGCCTCCTCGCGGGTCGCCCCGTAGGCGATCAGCTTTCCGAGCAGAGAGTCGTAGTACGGCGGCACGCGGTAACCGGCGTAGACGTGGCTGTCGATCCGGATTCCCGGCCCGCCCGGCGCGTGGAACGCCGTGATCGTGCCGGGCGAGGGCCGGAAGTCGTGCGCCGGGTCCTCGGCGTTGATCCGGCATTCGATCGCGTGTCCCCGCATCTCGGGCGGCTCGCGCAGCTCGAGCGGCCGGCCGGCCGCCGAATGGAGTTGCTCCTTCACGAGATCGATGCCCGTCGTCATCTCGGTGACCGGGTGCTCGACCTGGATCCGCGTGTTCATCTCCATGAAGAAGAACTCGCCGTTCGGATCGAGCAGGAACTCCACCGTGCCGGCGTTCGAGTAGTCGATCGCCCGCGCGGCCTTCACGGCCGCGTCCCCCATCTCGGCGCGCAGCTCGGGCGTGAGCGCGGGACTCGGCGCCTCCTCGATGAGCTTCTGGTGCCGACGCTGAATCGAGCAGTCGCGCTCGCCCAGGTGGATGCAGTGGCCGTGCTTGTCACCGAGCACCTGGATCTCGACGTGACGCGGCCGGTCGACGAAGCGCTCGATGTAGACCCGGGGGTCGTTGAACGCGTTCCCGGCCTCGTTGCGCGCCATGTTGAACGCCTTCTCGAAGCCCTCGGGCTCGCGGCAGACGCGCATTCCCTTCCCGCCGCCGCCCGCGGCGGCCTTGATCATCACGGGGAAGCCGATCTCCGCCGCCGCCTTCCTCGCCTCGTCGGGATCGTCGATCGCGCCTTCGGTTCCCGGCACGACCGGCACCCCGGCGGCGATCATCGTCCGCCTGGCCTCGGCCTTGTCGCCCATGGTGCGGATCATGTCGGCCGTCGGGCCGATGAACGTGAGCCCCGAGCGGTCGCAGATCTCGGCGAACTCCGCGTTCTCCGCCAGGAAGCCGTATCCCGGGTGGATCGCGTCGGCGCCCGTGATCTCGGCCGCCGCGACGATGCGCGGAATGTTCAGGTAACTTTCGCGTCCGGAGGGCGGGCCGATGCACACGTCCTCGTCGGAGAAGCGGACGTGAAGAGAGTCTCGGTCCGCCTCCGAATACACGGCCACGGTGCGGATTCCCAGCTCCCGGCAGGCCCGGATCACGCGGAGGGCGATCTCCCCGCGGTTCGCGATCAGGATCTTGTCGAACACGCCGATCAATCGGGTTCGATGCGGAAGAGCGCCTGCCCGTACTCGACCGGGTCGCCGTTGCTGATGCAGATCTGTCGCACCGTGCCGGCGACCTCCGCCTCGAGCTCGTTCATCAGCTTCATCGCCTCGAGGATGCAGAGGGTCTGGCCCTTCGACACGTGGTCGCCCACTTCGACGTAAGGCGGCGCGTCGGGAGCCGGCGCCCGATAGAAGGTCCCGACCATCGGCGACTCGACGTCGACCGTGTTCGACGCGGCGGCCTTCGCCTCGCCTCCGCCGCCGGAATCCTCCGCGGCGCCGACTTCCTTCGGCGGCGGGGCCGCGGACGCCGCCGGGGCCGCGGGGGCCGTAGTGGCCGGCGGCGCAGCGTGGTTCGCGCCGGCCACGACGTGCACCGGCGGCGACTTCGAGATGCGGACGCGGGTCGCGAACTTCGAGATCTCCAGCGAATCGACGTCCGAATCGTCCATCATGTCGATGAGTCGCTGAATCCAGTCGAGATCGATCATGTGGTCACCCGTGTGAGGTACTTGTCGGCCGTCCGGTCGACCCGGACGACATCGCCCTGTTCGACGAACAGCGGCACCTGGACGACGGCGCCCGGTGCGAGCTTGGCCGGCTTGGTGCCTCCCTGGGCCGTGTCGCCGCGCAGCCCGGGGTCGGTCTCGACGACCTCGAGCTCCACGAACTGCGGGAGCTCGATCGACAGGACCTTGCCGTCACGCGTCAGGCCTTCACACTCCATGTTCTCCTGGAGGTACTGGAGCTGATCCTCGCCGATCGTTCCGGCAGCGATCGGGATCATCTCGAACGTCTCCATGTCCATGAAGTAATAGAGGTTGCCGTCCGTATACGAATACTGCACGGGGCGCCGCACCAGGCGCACCTCCGTGACTTTCTCGCCGGCGCGGAAGGTCTTCTCGACCACGCCGCCCGAGAGCACCTGCTTGAGCTTCGTGCGCACGAACGCTCCACCCTTGCCGGGCTTCACGTGCTGGAAATAGGTGATCTGCCAGAGCTCTCCGTCGAGCTCCATCACCATGCCGTTCCGAAAATCCGATGTATCTGCCATGTGAATCGTCTAGAAATCTCAGAGTTCGATGAGTTCCGGCGAGGAACGTGTCAGGACGCGGCCGCCGCCCGTTTCCACGACGACGACCTGTTCGATGCGGATTCCTCCCTGGCCGGGAAGATACACGCCCGGCTCGACCGTGACCACGTTGCCGGCCCGGAGACGGCCCGTCTCCCGCCAGTGCAGACGCGGGGCCTCGTGCACCTCGAGCCCGACGCCGTGGCCGGTGCTGTGCCCGAACCGTTCCGCCAGGCCGGCCTCGGCGAGCAGGTCGCGAGCCGCCGCGTCCACCTCGGCCCCGGTCGCGGTGTCGGACACGGCCTCGCACCCCGCCTCGCAGGCCGCGAGCACCGCGGCGTGCAGGTCGCGCTGCCAGTCCGACGCGCGACCGCACGTGAACACGCGAGTCATGTCGGAGCAGTAGCCGTCCACCCGCGCCCCGAAGTCGAGCAGGACCAGGTCGCCGCGGTCGAGGGCGCGCTCGGACGGGGTGGCGTGCGGCAGCGCCGAGCGCTCGCCGAACGCGACGATCGGAGCGAAGGGCAGCGGTCCCGAGCCGGCGGCTCGCAACCGGTATTCCAGCTTCGCGGCCAGCTCGAGCTCCGTGATCCCCGGGCGGATCTGGTCCCGAAGCGCATCGAGCACCAGGTCGGCGAGGTCGACGGCCGCGGCGATCGCCTCGAGCTCCGTCTCGTCCTTCACGGCGCGACGGGCCTCCACGAGCCCTTCCGTCGGCTCCCAGATCACGGTGTCGCAGGCGGCGGACAGGCGCTGGTGCTCGGCCACGGAGAGCCGAGCCGCCTCGAACCCGAGCCGCCGGCCGGGCGGCGACGCGGAGAGGTAGCGGGCGAGGTCCTCCCAGGTTCCGTCGGCCACGATGTTCAGCGACACTCCGTCGACGACCTCTTCGCCGGCCTGCGTCTCGTAGCGGAAGTCGGTGAACAGGGTGGCGCGATCCGGTTCGAGGAGCGCGGCCCCCGACGAGCCGGTGAAGCCGGTGAGATACCGGACGTTGGCCAGGTCGGTGACCAGGAGCCCGGTGAGCCGGGCCCCGGCGACGTCGGCCCGTAGCGCGGCGAGGCGGTCGGTCACGCCGCCTCTCCGTCGAGATACGCCACCAGCCCGCGGAGCCCGAGCACGTAGCTGTCCGCGCCGAATCCGACCACCACGCCCACGGCGGCGTCGGCGAGGAGGGAGGTGCGCCGGAAGCTCTCGCGCGCGAACACGTTCGACAGATGGACCTCCACGAACGGGCGCTCCGCGGCGAGCAGGGCGTCCCGCAGGGCGACGCTGGTGTGCGTGAAGCCCGCGGCGTTGACGATCCAGCCGTCGACCCGACCTGCCTCCGCCTGGATCCAGTCGACGAGCGCGCCTTCGAGGTTCGACTGGAAGGCGGCGATCTCGGCGCCGAGCTCGGCGGCCGCCGCTTCGACGATCCCGTTCACGTCGTCCAGCGTCGCGGAACCGTACACGTCGGGTTCCCGGCGTCCGAGCAGGTTGAGATTGGGTCCGTGCAGGACCCCGATCCGGCGGCGGGAGGTCACTCCGACAGCCGCCCGAGCCACTCGCGGAAATACTCGCTCGTTCCCGCGCGGGCGGGCGCCGGGTGCGTCGCGTACGGGTCCACCGCCTCGGCAGCCGGCGCGGACGGCTCGTCCGCGACCACAGCGGCCGCGGACGCCACCGGCTCCATCGCGGGTCCCGGCTCTTCGGCAGTGGGCTCGCTCTCCCCTGCGGACGTGTCCGCCACGACGGATGCCGACTCGCCGGAGGGCACGGCCTCGGCGTCGGACGGTTCACCCGGTTCCGGTTGCGACTCCGTCGCCGGGGGGCCGGAGAGCCGGCGTTCCACGTCTTCCAGGGCGCGCCGCAGGTCGTCGTCATCCGGCCGATCCGCCAGAAGCTCCCGATAGATGGCGGCCGCGTCGTCCAGGAGGCCCTGCTTCACGTACAGGTCGGCCATCGTACGAGTCAGCAGATCTCCGTCTTCCTCGCCGTCCTCGCCGTCGGCGTCCGCCGGGTCCTCGAACCACCAGGCCGTGCTCTTCGCGTCGGGCCGCGCATCGGCAGCCTCCGGCGGGGACGTCTCGTCCGGCGCGGCCACTTCGGCTTCGGCGGTGGGCTCGTCGACCGCTTGAGCCGGCTCTTCCTCCGACGCCCCCTCCTCGTCCATCGCGCGGTCGGCCGCCATGATCGCGTCCAGCTCGGCGGCGAGCTCGTCGAGCTCCGCCGCCGCGTCGGCCTCGAGGACGACGTCCGGCTCCGACCACGTCGACCGCAGATCGTCGGCCGTGAGCTCGACGGGCGCCGCGGCGGCGTCCGGCTCGGGCGGCGCTTCGGGCTCGGGTCCGGGCGCCGCTTCGGGCTCGGGCGCCACGTCCAGCTCCTCCGCGGCCTCCGTCTCGGCCACCGCCTCCGCTTCCGGCGCCTCTTCCAGCTCCCCGGAGGGCTCCGCGTCGCCGATCTCGAACGTCGGGCTCGACCACCACTCCTCGCGGGGCGCCGGCAGCGGCTCCATTCCCGGCGGCGTGCGCGGGATCGAGCCGCGCAGTCGCTCGAGCGCCTCGGCCGCTTCCGGATTGCCGGGGTCGAGCACGTCGATCTGCTCGTACCAGTGCACCGCCTCCAGCGGGTCGCCGCGCTTCTCGGCCAGCACCGCGAGGTCGCGCATCGCCACGAGGTTCTGTCCGTCGAGCTCGAGGACGCGGCGCAGCGATTCCTCCGCGTCGGCCGGTCGTTCCAGATCGGTCAGGGCGCGCGCCCGGACCAGGTGGGCGGTGGGATAGTCGGGATGCCGCTGGATCCCGTCACGGAGCAGATCGAGCGCTCTTTGCGGATCACCCGCCTTGCGCCAGGCGTCGGCCAGGCGGGCGAACACGAGGCTGTCCGGATTGCGCCGGTACTGCTCCTCGAACCGCTGGATTTCCTCGTTGTCGGCCGATCCCGGGGCCATGCCGTCTCCGCGCGCTGGGGGGTCGAATCTGCTCGCTCTCAAGGTAGGCGACCCGTTTCGAGGGTGTCAATCGGCCGGCGCGGGTCGTCGAGCTTGCCCGCCATTCACGCCGGGAATAGCTTGATTGGCTTGTCTTTCAGGGCCGAAACTGAGCACGAGATCCAGGGAGTGCCGGACACATGATGATGCGGACCATCCGCGAAAAAACACGCTACGCGATCGTGTTCCTGGCGATCGCGTTCGCGGGCTGGCTCGTCTTCCAGGGCGTACGCAGCCGGGACACGGCGGCGTCACAGGGCAGCAACCCCGTGATCGCCAACATCAACGGCGAGCAGATTCGCTTCGTCGAATGGAGCAACGCCCAGGAGCAGACGATCGACCAGGCGCGGCAGGCGAAGGGCGGCGTGCTCACCGACGAGGAGCGCCGCCAGGCCGAAGAGGACGCGTGGGAGAACATGATTCGTGACGTGCTGATCCGGCAGGAGATCGACCGGATGGGCATTCAGATCACGAACGCCGAAGTGCAGCAGGCGTTTCGCACGTCCCCGCCTCCGTTCGTGATGCGGAGCCCGGCGTTCCAGACGGACGGACAGTTCGACTACACGAAGTACCAGGCGTTCTTCTCCGACCCGAGCGTCGACGAGCAGCTCCTGCTCAACATCGAGCAATACTACCGCGACGAGCTGCCGCGGCGCCGCCTCCAGCAGGAGCTGACGGTCGGGATCGCGGTGAGCGACGCCCAGGCCTGGGAGGCGTTCAAGGCTCAGAACGAGACGGCGACGGTGAGCTACGTGACCGTCGATCCGGCCGCGGTGGTGGCCGACTCGGAGATCGTGATCCCCGAGGCGGATGCCCGGCGCTATTACCGGGAGCACCGCGACGACTATCAGCGCCCCGCGATCGCACGCGTGCGGATGGCCTCGTTCTCCACCGTACCGACGGCGTCCGACACGGCCCGCGTGACCGCGAAGGCGGATTCGATCCGGTCGGCGATCCTCGACGGCGAGCTAACGTTCGCCGAGGCGGCGCAGGAGTTCTCCGCGGACTCGGCCTCCGCGGCCCAGGGAGGCGAACTTGGCCGCTACACGCCGTCCGATCTGCGGGAACCCATCTCCTCGACGGTCGCGGCGCTCGGCGCCGGAGAGATCTCGGCGCCGGTGACGACGCCGTCCGGCATCCACCTGATCCGGGTGTCCTCGGTGTCCGGAGACACGGCCGACATCGCGCACCTCGTGTTGCCGGTCCAGCTGTCCGAGGCGGGCGAGGACGAGCTGTTCAGCCGCATGGACCGGCTGGAAGGCATCGCGCTCAACGACGGCCTCGACGTGGCCGGCGACACGCTCGGCATCGAGGTGCGCGACGACGTCACGCTCACCGACGGATTCGACTTCGTGCCGGGCGCCGGTTCCCTGGGGGTCGGCGTCGACTGGGCGCTCGACCCGCAGACCGAGATCGGCGAGCTGAGCGAGTTCTTCGAGAACGGGTCGGGCTATCACATCCTCGAGCTCGTCGACCGGTCACCCGCCGGCCAGTACGACTTCGAAGACGTGCGCAACCAGATCGAGTCGACGCTGCGCTCGGAGCGACGCCTCGCGGCCGCCCGCGAAAAGGCCCGGAGCGCGATCGACGAGCTGGACAACCCGACGATCGAGGCCCTCGCCGCGGCGACCGGCTGGCCGACCGGCACGGCCGGACCGTTCCACCGCCGCGAGTTCGTGGCGGGACTGGGCCGCGACACCGAGGCCGTGGGTGCGGCGTTCGGCGCCCCCGTGGCGTCGATGGTCGGACCGTTCGAGGCCGGCGACCACGTGGCCGTGCTCCGGGTCGACCGGCGCACGCCGGCGGACGATCGTCTGTTCGCGGCGATGAAGGACCAGGTGAGGGCGCAGCTCGTGCAGCAGATCGCGCAGCAGCGGATGACGCAGTGGATGGAGGCGATTCGCGCGGAGGCGCAGGTCGTCGACCACCGGGACCGCCTGAACCAGGGAGCGGACGCGGCGAACCTGCCGCTCAGCTGACCGTCCGCCGGCCGGGCCTCAGTGGCGGGGCTCGGCCTCCGACTCTTCGCGGCGGCGCTCGGCATGGGCGTCGTCCGAATCCTCGAGCTCTCCGCGCACCTCGTTTCCGACTTCCTTCACGGACGACTTGAACTCGCGGATCCCCTTGCCCAGGGAGGCGCCGATCTCCGGCAGCCGCTTGGCGCCGAACAGCAGCATGACGATGAACAGTAGGACCACGGCCTCGGTGATCCCGATATTGGGCAGCATGATGTGACTCCGTGCGATGGATCCGGGCTGTCCCCGGACCTCAGAGTAGCGACTTCGAGAACCACGCCAGTAGGAGTATCCCGACGACGCTCAAGATGTTCACGCGCAGGACCAGCGGCCCCAGCGTCACGGCCACGACGAGCAGATCCACGGTCAGCGGTCCGAGCGAGGCCGCGATCGTCGTGATGAAGAACTCACGCGGCGGACCGGCCGGCACGAGTGCGGCGAGCTCCGTGAGCAGAGCCCCCAGCAACATGCCCCCCGCGATGATCAGGGCGACCCGTTTTGCCGACGGGCGGCGGCGCCCGCCGAAGTCGAGATTCACTTCTGTCGCTCCAGGACGAATTCCACGGTGAGCCGGAGGATCCTCGCGTACGGATCGTCCGGGATCGAATCCAGGTGCCCGGCGGCGCGCCGGGCGAACTCCATCGCGCGCTCTCGCGCGTAGTCGAGCCCTCCGGCGTCCCGCACGAGGGACGCGACCTCGGCCACGTCGCCCTCGCCGGGCTCCGGGTCGGCGAACAACGCCTCCACCGACTCGCGCTCCGCCGCGTCCAGCTCAGGGAGCGCCGCGATCAGCGGGAGGGTCACCTTGTGCTCCTTCAGGTCGTGCCCGCGCGGCTTGCCGGTGATGTCCGCCGGGACCGTGTAGTCGATCAGGTCGTCCACGATCTGGAACGCCATGCCCAGGTCGCGGCCGTACGCCGACATGGCCTCGCGGTGCTCCGCGGCCCCCACCAGGGCGCCGAGCTCGCACGCGGCCGACATCAGCGACGCCGTCTTGCACGCGCACAGACGATAATACTCGTCTTCGGTGGCGCCCAGCGCGTCGCGGGCCGCGAGCTGCCGCATCTCGCCGATCGACATCTGGTTCGACGCGGCGGCGAGGATCGCCACGGCCTCGGGCGGACCGGACCGCGTCACCTCGAGCAGAGCCCGCGAGTAGAGATAGTCTCCCATGATCACGGCCACCTGGTGCGTCCAGCGGGAGTTCACGGTGGGCATGCCGCGACGCTTCGGGGAGTGGTCCACGGCGTCGTCGTGGACGAGGGTGGCCACGTGCATCAGCTCGACGATCGCGGCGAGCCGCTCGGCCGCCTCGGCGGGCCGGCCGCCGACCTCGTTGGCGAGCAGCAGGAGCGTGGGCCGGAGATACTTGCCGCGGGCCTGGAGGAGGTACTCCGAGACCTCGTTGATCGGGCCGAAATCCGCCACGACGAGGTCGCCGAGAAACGCCTCCATGCGCCCGAGGCGGGCTCGCACGGGGTGCTGCAGCGTCTCGAGTGTGGGCAGCGCGGCTTCGAGCATCTCTCTCCGTTGGGGCACCGGACTCCGGAGGGCGCCCCGGTGCGGGGTCACCCGGCGGGCCCAGGATGTGCCGAAGATACCGTCAGAGGGAGAGCTCGGACAACCGGTCGGCAGTGTCGCGATAGCCGGGCTGGACGGCCTCCACCCGGGCGAACACGTCGCGGGCCGCATCGGTCTCGCCCTCCACCTGGAGCGCGAGTCCGAGGAAGTACAGAGGACCGACCTGCTCCGCGTCCTCGTCGGCGCGCAGGTTTTCCTGCAGCAGTTCGATCGCCTGGCCGGCGTGCCCGGATTTCAACAGCGATTCGCCGAGCGCCTCGAGGGCCGTGAGGCGATCCTCCACGCCGTCGAGCGCCGGACGCAGCTCGCGCACGGCCTCGTCCCACATGCCCATCTGCCGGAAGGCGAGCCCGAGCTCGTACCGCGATCGGGTCATCGCCTCGTCGGGGCCGCCCCCGTCGCCGTTCGCGCCGTTCGAACGGCCGGCGGGTGCCTCGCGGGGCTTCTCGTCGGCGATCCCGACCGCCTCGCCGACTTCCTCGTCCCCTTCGAGCTCCTCGAGCAGCGCCTCGAGCTCGGCCGCGTCCTCCGCGGACACACCGGTGGCCGGCCCGGGCCGCGGCGTCTCGTGCCGGCGCGCCGCGCCCCGCTCCCTGTCGAGCTCGTCGGCGTCGATCGTGGCGATCGCCTGCCGGGCCGATTCGTGCTCCGGATCGATGTCGAGCATGCGGCCGTACGCGGCGCGGGCCCGTCGGTCGTCACCCGCGCGCCGCAGGCAGGCGCCGAGCGCCGCCCACGCGGCCAGCAGGCGATCGCGGTCGTTCGCCATCTCGGCCAGCTCGGTGCGCTGATGGTGCAGCACTTCTTCGTCGGGTTCCAGCTCGATCAGTCGATCGAGCACGGTGAGCGCCTCGCGGGTGCGGCCCGCCTCGCCCAGCCGCCCGAACGTGGCGTGCAGCCGCTCGACGGCCGCGTCGACCTCGCCGGCTCCGACCAGCTCGTCGGCCGCGGCCAGGGCCTCCCCGACCGATTCGTCGCCCGAGGGAGCCTGTTCGGCGGAGTCCTCTCGGGCCGGTCGGTCGAGCTCGGCCAGCATCTCGTCGAGCTCCGCCAGCCCCGCGGCCTCGGTGATCTCCGGGACCTCCTCCTCGTCCTCCGGGGCCTCTCCATCCTCCGGACCGGCATCAACGCCGGCGGCGGCCTCGGCCGACTCGGGAGCGGGCTCGGCCCCGGACTGCGGTTCACCACCCATGGCCGGAAACATGTCCTCGAGGGCCGGGAGCGCGTCCACGGCATCGGAGAGGACGTCGCGCAGCTCTCCGAGACGCGAGGCCTCCGGGTGGGTCTCTCCCCAGCTCCCGGCGAGTCGCCCGCCGAGGCTTTCGGCGCGCTTCGAATGGTCGGACGCGGCCAGGAGCTCGAGCACGCGCAGCGCGAGGTCCGGGGGCGCGGCGGGATCGAGGGCCAGGGCTTCGAGAGCCCGGGCCGCCCTTCCGGACACGGGCCGCGGCCCCTCCAGAGCCACGCTCAGCTCCCGATATGCCTCCTGGAACAGATCCATGCCGACGTACGAGGTGCCGAGGTCGAGGTGCGCGGCGTGATCGACGGCGTGCCGCTCCTCGGCGCGCCGGATCCGATACTGGGCGAGTCGGGCCCGGAAGAAGTGTCCCTGCAGCTCTTCCTCGTCCGGCGGCCCGGGCAGCGGTTCGGCGGACGGCCCTTCCCCGGCCGACTCCGCGACCTCGGCCGGCTGCTCGTCCTCGACCGGCGGCTCGTCCTCGGCCGGCTGAGCGTCCTCGGCCGGCTGAGCGTCCTCGACCCGCGCCGGACCGGCGCTCGGTGCCGGCGCCGCGGGCTTCTCCTCCGGAGTCCGGGCGCGGGAGCCGACGGCCGCGACGGGCACGCGGCGGACCATTTCGAAGGTCGAGCCCGAGGTCCGCAGGGCGAGACACTCGCCGATGCGGGCGTTGGCGGCCTCGACGAGCGCCGGATCCGCGACCGCATGCTGGAACTCCTCGATCGCCTCGTCGAGCAGCCCGATCGTCATGAACTCCACGCCAAGATCGTAGCGCACGGTCAGGTCACCGCCGTCGAGCACGTCGCCGATGGCGGCCCGGAAACGTCCGAGCTCGCGGCGGACGCCGTCCAGGCCGTCGTCGGGTTCTCTCGCGGGCTCGTCTTCGGGGGCCGGCGCCTCCGGTTCGAAGGAGCCCGTCTCGTCCCCTGCGAGCTCCGCGGCCACGAGCCGGGCCAGCCGCACCGGACCGGCGGGCTTTTCGGCGCCGGGGGCGCGGTCGTCGACCTCGGGCCCGGGCTCGTCCTCCCCGGCGCCGCTGCCCGGGGCGAGGGTCTCGATGCGCGCGGCGAGCTCCGTCGGGTCCTCGCCCCGCTCACGGCGCAGGCGAAGCGCCGCCCGCAGCTGTTCGACGGCGGAGGCGTCGTCGCCGGCGGCTTCCAGCGCGTCGGCGAAGCGGAGCCGGACTTCGATGTCGCCGGTCAGCTCGGCGAACTCGTCGATCGCCCGCGCGGCGTCGAGCGACTTCCCTTCCTCGAGGGCGTGACGGGCGAAGTTCAGGGTGTTCGAGCGGCCCTCCACCACGAGGCCGGTTCGGGCGTGGAGCCCGCCGAGGCGCCGGTAGACGGAGGTGCGCCCGGGGGCGATTCGCAAAATCTTGTTGCAGAGCGCGATAGCGCTGGTCAGCATGCCATGGTCGGCATAGCGATCCACGGCCTGCTCGTAGCACTCGACGGCCGCCTCATTCTTGCCGAGCCGGAGATAGAGATCGCCGATCCGGTTGTAGAGGCTCAGATCGGCCATGTCCTCGTCGCTGTCCAGCGCCTGCCGGTACAATTCGATGGCCCGGGCCCAGTCGGACCGCTGTTCGGCGCGCCGCGCCTCGTGCTTCAGCTTCTGGAAGATCGTCATGCCGCGTGGTATCCGTTCGCCCGCTGAGTGCCGATTCGTTTTCGCGTCCGTGCCGGGCGCGCGTCGCCCGGGGCCCGGAAGGAGTTCAAGAATCCGGCCAGCGCGTCGTACCCGCCGTGAGCGGGCTCAGTTCGTACGCTGGTTGTATTCCCCGCGGATGTCGGGCTGGTCCTTCAGACTGACGGATACCTGGAACACGGTGTTCCCGTTGGGCGAGCGCGCGAACTGGAAGGATGCGAGCCAGCGGTGCAGGTCGCGATCGAGGGTGATCACGTTCTGGCCGAACTCGCTGTCGGTGAGGTTGTACTGCGTGGACCAGCGGATCGACCAGTGAGGCGTCGGACGCATCGACAGGGTCCCGTTCAGCGACTGGCTGTCGACGCCCGACTCGCTGGGCCGGCGGCGCTGGAGGCTGTAGGTGACCGTGAGGCTCCACGGCCCCGCTCCCTCGGAGAATGGATCCGCGCCCCCGTAGATGCTGGGATCGCGGTACCGGTCGAGCGCGCTGGTCGGCGCCGCCAGCGGCGACCGCGCGCCTCCCTGGCCCAATCCGAAGATGTCGCCGAGCCCCTGGCCGGAGCTGAGCGAGAAGCTGGCGGTGAGGGCCGACAGGAAGAGGTCGAACTTCCGGTCGGCCCCCGTCCCGTCGAACAGGTCGTGGGTCATGTTGATCGCGAGGCCGCGCAGCAGGTCCGACGTGAAGTTGTTCGTGATCCGATCGGAAACCAGCACCGGCTCGCCCTGCTTCGCCCGCTCGAAATCGAACCGCAGCGCCGACGTGCGGATGCCGAGCAGCGTGACGATCCGGTCGCGCTCCGGGCGCGTCGGTTCGCCGGCCAGGGTCGGCGACTCCGAGAAGTCGGCCGCCCGGGTCGAGTCGACGACCGGCAGCGGGCCGCCGACCAGGGTGTCCGCTACGGCGGTGTCGGCCGGGGCCTCGCGGGGCGGGAGCTTGGCCTCGAACGTCTGATTGAGGCTGAACGAGAGCTCGTTGCGCGCGTCCCCGGCCCGCGCCGGAAAGCCCGGGATCGCCGCCAGCGCCGAGTCGACCGTCACGGCCGGCGAGTAGGCGTAGTCGAACGCCGGCGAGATCTTGTGCCGCACCCGGCTGAACGGCCCGAAGCCGGGATAGAAGCCGTACAGGTCCGTCGAGAGCCGAGCGCCGACCGAGGCCCGCGTCGGCGCGCTCACGAAATCGCCGCCGGTGTCCTCGCTGCGGAAGCGGGTGCCGGCGAGCGAGGCCGTGGGACTCAGGGTCGTCGAGCCGATCAAGCCGATCCGGAAGCTGGCCCGGCTGCTCCACTCCAGCGTGGCCTCGGTCTCGGGCGGCAGGTCGTTGAACAGGCTGTCGACGGGCGTCGTCTTGAGATCCGTCAGCTGCGCGCTGCTCGCGATGCTGAGCTCACCGACCCGCACCGTGGCGCTTCCGCCCCCGGTCGTCGTCGTGCGGTCCGCCGCCGAGTCGGCGGCGACGGTCTGCCGCGAGAACCGGGTCGACCCGTCGAGGGTGATGTTGTTGAACGGACCCGCGCGCCCGCGGGGCGCCCCGAACAGGGTGATCGGCAGGATGCTGAAGTTGGCTCGCGGGAGCGTGGTCGTCGTCCGCGACCCGTCCAGGTACTGCTGCCGGTCGGCGCTGAGCTGCAGGTTCCCGAACGAGAAGCGGTGGTTGAATCCCACGTCGGAGTCGATCGTCCGGGTCTGCTCGGTCGGGTTGATGCTCTGGTCCTGGAAGATTCGCGTGTCCTGCACGTAGTTCACCGACGCCCGGAACGTCGTGTTGAGCCCCAGCTCCTGGTCGTGGCCGATCCGCAGCCGGAGGTTGTTGCCGCCGTCGCTGAAGCTCTGGCTGTAGATGATGCTGCCCCGGATGAACTGCTTCAGCCAGCGGTAGCGGAAGGCGCCGTTGACCCGCGTGTAGTTGCCGCTGAACCAGTCGACCGTCGCCTGCGCGTCGAGGAAGTCGCTGATCGCCCAGTAGTAGCCGAAGTCGGTGATGTTGCGGCTCGTCTGCCCCGAGGTCTGCACGATGTCGTTGACGCCGAACCGGGGCGGGATGATGCCGCTGCGCCGCCCCTGCCGGATGTCGGCCGCGAAGAACGGCAGCCAGAAGATCGGCACCCGGCTCACGTAGAGGACGACCGGCCACGCGACGATGACGTCGCGGGTCACCATCTTCAGCTGTCCCGCCCGGAAGGTGTAGTGGGGCGTGTCGAGGTCGCACGAGGTGAACGCGGCGTGGGTGGCGTAGATCGTGTCCTGCGCGAGGGGAATCACGTTGCCGAACACGCGCCAGTCGGTGCCGCCTTCCTGGAACTGCGATTCCGCGTCGTACAGGGTGCCGCGCAGGCGTCCGACGTCGTAGTAGAGCGTCGAGTCGCTGACCGCCCGGCTCCCGTTCGCGCCTAGGAGCTCGATGTTCCGGTGCGCCTCGATGAACTCGCGGTCCCCGAGATAGTCGATCGTGTCGGCCTTCAGCACGTCGCCGACGCGGTTGAGCTGGGCTTTCCCCTCGAGCTCGAGGCGGCGCTTCTCCATCCCCAGCCGCACCGTCTCGCCCCGGTACTGGACGACCTCGTAGCGCCCCGCCTCCTCGCTGAGCTGGTCGAAGAAGTCGTCCTTCTCGGGGAACTCGCCGCCCGCCAGACCCTCGCGGGCGCTGGACAGCCGCTGCTGCGCCAGGCTGTCGCGCGCCGCCACGAGGCTGTCGCGCACCGCGCGCAGGCTGTCGGTGAGGAGGCTGTCGGGGAGGGCCTGGAGGGCGTCGATGCGGCCGCCCAGCGAGTCCGCCCGGGCGGCGCGCGGATTCCGCAGGTCTCGCTCCTGCCCGGCGGCCGCGCCGGGAAGCAGGAGGAGGGCGGCGGTCGCGGCCGCCGTCGCGGCCAGGGCCCTGCCGGTCGTCCCGGCGAGTCCCGGGCGCCGCCGCGGGCGTCCGGGCGGGCCCGGCGTCACGCCGAGGCCTCGGACGGGCGTTGCCGGCGCCCCACCAGGTCGACGAGGAAGATCGAGAACTCGTACAGCAGCAGCATGGGCCCGAACAACATGAGCATCGTGCCCACGTCGGCCGGGGTCAGCAGGGCCGACGCCGCGGCGAGGCCGACGACGGCGTGACGGCGGTACTTCCGGAGCGTGTCGCCCGACACGAGCCCGATCAGCGACAGGAGCACCGCGATGACGGGCATCTCGAAGATGACGCCGAAGGCGAGGATCAACCGGGTCGCGAACCGGAGATACTCGTCCACCGTGATCATCGGGCTGAGGCTCTCCGCCTGGAATCCGAGCAGGAAGTCGAGCCCGAACGGGAGCACGAAGAAGTACGCCATCGCGATCCCGACCAGGAAGAGCACGAACCCGAGCGCGATCGCCGGCACGATCATTCGCCGCTCGTGCTCATACAGGGCGGGCTCGAAGAACGCCCAGGCCTGCCAGGCGAGGAACGGCGCCGAGAGGATGATCCCGACGACGAAGCCGAGCTTGAGGCTCACCATGATCGGGGTCGTGGGACTGAGATACTGCAGGGTCATGTCGGGGAGCGCGTGGTGGAACGGCCGCTCGAGAATGCCCAGCACGTCGAACCCGGTGACGATGAAAAAGCCCCCGACGGAGAGGGCCAGCACCACGACCAGGCTCCAGATGAGCCGGGTTCGCAGCTCCTCGAGGTGGTCGAGGAACGGCATCTCGCCGGTGGGACTCCTCACGGCGACCCGGTTTCCTCGGGCGGCTTCTCCGACCCGAACAACTCCTGCTGACCCCGCGCGCGGTAGCGGGCCCGGTTCACCAGCTCACGCACCTCCTCCATGAACTCGGTCGTGTCCTGGAAATTCCGATACACCGAGGCGAAGCGGACGTAGGCCACCTGGTCGAGACCCCGCAGCTGCTCCATCACCATCTCGCCGATCGACTGGCTGCTGATCTCCCGCTGGTCGGAAGCCTCGATCTGCTCCTCGATCTCGTCGACGAGCGCCTCGATCGTGGTCAGCGAGACGGGGCGCTTGGCGCAGGCGATCCCGATGCTCTGGAGGAGCTTGGCCCGATCGTAGGGTTCGACCGCGCCCGTCGTCTTGCGCACGGAGAGAGGCTCGTGCTCGACGTGTTCGTAGGTGGTGAAGCGCTTGCCGCACTCGAGGCATTCGCGACGGCGGCGGATCGAGCGGCCGCCGCGGCTGAGGCGCGAATCGACGACCTTGTCCTCGGTGTGGTTACAGGAAGGACACCTCACGGGGCCGGCTCCGCCGGTCCCGGCTCAGCCGCCGAGACGGGTGAGTTCCCGTCTCGCGAGCTCGACCTCGTCGCTGCCCGGATACCCCTGGATCACCCGGTTGAAGTACGTCCGGGCGTCGTCGGTGTTGCCCCGCTCGAGCTCGATGCGGCCACTCTTGTAGA
>JASFRN010000050.1:0-18387 GCA_050114915.1 Gemmatimonadales bacterium
CACGAGGTCGGGCTCGAGCTGGTAGCGGCCGGCGTAGGCGGAGAGCTCGCTCGCGCGACCGCCGCCGGGCGGTTCGGCCGCGCATGCGGCGAGCATCGCCGCGCCGGCCGACACGATCGCCATCACGCATGCTCGATTCCGGCGCATGAACCGCATCCTCGTCATCCCCGTCTCCCGTGGCACCCTGGAACCTCGATTGCTGAAATATTAGCACTACCGCGCAGCCCCAACAACGACAATCGTGGAGCGTCCGACGTGAGGGGTGGCCCGACGCGAGGGAGGGAGGATGACGATGAACCGCCAGGCGAAGCATCGCTTCGTGTGTACGACCTGCGGCGTCCAGTATGCGGCTTCGACGGAGCCGCCGGCCGCGTGCGCGATCTGCGAGGACGATCGACAGTTCGTCGGCTGGGACGGCCAGCAATGGACCACCCTGGAGCGGCTTCGAGACGAGTACGTAAACCGCTTCGAGACGATGGAACCGAACCTCGTCCGCCTCGGGATGACACCTTCTTTCGGAATCGGCCAGCATGCCTTCGTCGTCAGCTCTCCGGGCGGCAACCTGCTGTGGGATTGCGTGACCCTGCTGGACGACGAGACGATCGAGCGGATCGAGGCTCTCGGCGGGCTTCGCGCCATCGCCCTCTCGCATCCGCACTACCTCTCCACGGTGGCCGAGTGGAGCGCCGCGTTCGGCGACGTCCCCGTCTACGTCCACGCCGCGGATGCCGAATGGGTGACCGTCCCGGACGCTCGCTACGAGTTCTGGGAGGGTGCGACGCGATCGCTGTGGGACGATCTCACACTGGTGCACACCGGCGGCCACTTCCCGGGTAGCTGCGTGGCCCACTGGCCGTCCGGCGCGGAGGGCGCTGGCGCACTCCTGGCCGGGGATTCCGTGCAGGTGGTCCACGACCGCACACGGGTCAGCTTCATGCACAGCTTCGTGAACTACATCCCGCTGTCGTCCCGCCAGGTCCGCGGAGTCGCGAAGGCGCTGGAGCCGCTCCGCTACGACAGGATCTACAGCCCGTGGCCCGGCCGCATCGTGCAGCGCGACGCCGAGGAGGTCGTGCGGCGCTCGGTGCGACGCTACCTGGCGGCGATCGGGCCGGGGGACTCCGAGCGCGCCATCCGCGCGCAGGTCGACGTTCCCGCGACCGCCGGCGAGGTGTGGGCCGCCTGGACCACCGAGGAGGGCGCCCGTTCGTTCTTCGCGCCCGCCTGCCGGATCGAGGCGCGGCCCGACGGGGCCTACGAGCTCTACTTCGACCTCGAGGCGCCCCCCGGTGAGCGGGGCGGCGAGGGGATGCGAGTGCTCGCCCTCGATCCGCCCCGCCTGCTCTCGTTCACCTGGAACGCCCCGCCTCACCTCGCGACGGTGCGCGGGCAGCGGACGTTCGTGCAGGTCGTGCTCGAGCCTCTGGCCGACGACGCGACCCGCGTCCACCTGCTGCACACCGGATTCAGCCGGGGCGACGAGTGGGACGAGGCGTACGCCTACTTCGAGCGGGCGTGGGCCGACGTCGTGCTCCCGCGCCTGGCGCACGCCATGAAGAACGGCCCCTACGACTGGGAGCGTCGGCCGGAGGTCTGAGCGACGGCTCAGCCCGCTTCCGAGCCCGGCGTCTCTTCTTCCCCGGAGGCCCGGCCTTCGGGAGGCGGCTCCATGCCCAGGCGCTCGCGGATCATCGGATAGAACTGGACGAATGCGTTGTCGTAGTCCCCGTGGTCGGCGTGGCACGAATAGCAGGGCGCCGTGTCGGGAAACTTGTCCACCGCGGGCTCGCCGCTGCCGAAGCCGTAGAATGCCCAGCCGCTCTCGTGCAGCCCCTCTTGCTTGAGATGGACCTCCATGAGCTCGATCGGCCCCTGGTAGAACCCGCCCCTGGCCGGGTCGGCTTTCCGCACCGGCTCGGACATCGAGAGGATGAACATCGTTCCTTCGGGAAACTCGCCCTCGTCCAGGAAGCGCTCGTACGCCCAGGGCTGGATGTAGACGTTGAGAAACATGCCGGGCGGTTCGCCGGGCCCGGGGGCGTTGCGTGGCTCGTTGTAGGTGAGGCCCATCGAGGTGCCGGCCAGCACCCAGCCTTCCCATCCCTCGGGCCGCTCGAGCTTGCCCTCCGCCGTGAACTGCGGGAGATACTTGGCAGGGATCTCCTGGACCGCGGCGCCGGCCGCGGCGGACCTGGTCCCTGCGAGAACCGCCGCCCCCGTCGCTCCGGCCACGCCGGCCAGCAGCGCCACCACGCCCACCACCCATCGTCCACTCGTCCCGACCCTCATCGTCCACCTCCGGGTTCCGTCCATTGGCCGACGACCGTACAACGACAGTCGTCGTAGTTCGCGCCCAAGCGTACGACGACATGTGTCGTATGTCAACGTGAACGGCGAACGCGGGTCGGGAGCACCCTCGAAAGAAGGGCACGCAAGCGAGGACGGGCGTCTCTAGCGTCCGCCGCGGTAGGACGCGACGAGGGCGGCGAGGTCTTCGCCGCTCCCGAGGCGCTGGTACCATCCGGCCGTCTCGAGCCAGTCCCGGAACACCGGTTCGAGACCGGGGCCGCCCGCCGCCTCCATCGTCGCCACGAATTGAGGCGTCGTACTGCCTGATTCACGGTACGTGCGGAACCAGGAGGCGAGTGCCCGGTCGAACGCGTCCGGTCCGAGCATCCGGTAAAGCGCGTAGAACATGAGGGCTCCCGTGCCGTACGAGAGATCCGTCGCGCCGGCGACTCCGTAGTCGATCATCGCGAGAGTGTCCGATGGTGCGCCGTTCTCGAACCTCGCGACCTGCCGCCTGGCGAGCGCTGCGAATACGCTGTCGAGCGGAGCCGATTCACCTCGCTCCGCCGCCATCCGGTGGGCCAGAAAAGTCGCCAGCCCCTCGTTCCACCGCGGCGGCGCGGCGTCGACGTCCGCCGGATGCCACAGGTGGGCGAGCTCGTGGTAGAGCTGGGAGAGCTGCGACCGGTCGCGGAAGGCGTCGGCGGTCTGGATGATTCCCGCGTGGAGGTCGGCCTGCGATCCCCAGCCCTCGGGGATCTCGATGACGTGCAGGCGCAGGGGCGCATTCACGTCGCCGAACCAGCGCTCGTACGTGGACAGCGTCTCCCGCATGGCGGACATCAAGGTGCGTGCGCCTTCCCCGTCCTCCGCCAAGTGGTATACCCGCAGATCACCGTCGGAGAGCACCTCGTAGGGCGCGATGGCGGCGAACAGGAACGGCACCGGTGTGTCGGACGCGAACGTCCAGGTAGAGAGCGAGTCCCCCGCCGGCGTCTTCGACTTCTCCGGCGCTCCCGTGGCGACGACGAGGTCGCTCGGCGCCGTGAGACGCATCGAGTAGGTGAACTCGCCCCTCGGCATCGATCGGAGGCCCGCGTAGGACGGGACCCGGACCTGGGGAAACGCGAAGGACTCCGAGCGCAGGATCGTGAAGTCGCGATCCACGTGGTCCTGGACGTAGCGCATGCCGGTCTCGGTGTAGGGGACGAGGATCCCCCCGTAGTCGATCGATATCTCCGCGCTCGCCCCCGGCGCCAGTGGTTCGGGGAGGCGAGCCCATGCCTGGTCGACCTGGAACTCCGGCCAGTCGCCGTACGTCACCACGTCCTGCTCGACATCGAGTGGCCGCTGTCCCAGTCGAACGCCGCGCACGCGCATGAGGCGCCCGACCTGCACGGGTACCTCCCGGATCGCCACGTCGCCCACGTTCCTCAGCGTCCAGGTGGCCAGCCCGTCCACGCGGCCGGCGTCGTAATCGACCTTGAGGTCGAGGTCGAGGTGCGTGGGGAGCAGGGCCGGTGCCTCGTGCTCGGCCGACGGGGCCGCTTCGGGGTCGCCCGCGCCGGGCGCACAGGCGGTCGTCGCGGCGGCCAGGACGAGGCCGGCGAGGAGGAGGGCCGCCGGGGTCCGGCCGGAGAGTCTTCTGACGGAATTCTCCATGATGGTTCGCATCATCCTATCGACACCTATACCCGGCCCGGGGTTGGATGCTAATTTCATAGCACATCAAACCGGACACAAGCCCGCTATCGGCAGCGTCATCCCCGCCGTCCGCGACCCCTCGACGGGGCGGTTCCACGGTTGGCCGGGCGTTCTCCACCCTTCACCGGAGTCGGCATCCCCGGCTCCCCCCGATCCGTTCCGTTGCGAATCGTGGAGCGCGGTTCGATTCAACCGGGAGGACGGGATGAGGAGAGGGAATGGAGTTCGGCCGGTGTGCCGTGCCTCGGGGCTCACGCTGCTGGTCACGCTGGGCTGCGGGATGTGCGCCACCGGCGCCATCGCGCAGCAGGCGGATCCGGGCGCCCCTGCGCCGCTCGAGCTAACGCGGCTGACGACCCCCATACGGTTCGACGGAATGCCCGACGAGGCTGTCTGGCAGGAGGTGCCCGCGCTGCCGCTCACGATGTATGCACCCGTCTTCCGGGGCGAGCCGGAGCAGCGGACCGAGATCCGCGTGGCCTACGACGACTCCTACTTCTACGCGGCCGGGTGGTTCTACGACGACGACCCGGACGGCATACGCGTCAACTCGCTGTATCGTGACCGCTGGAACGGCGACGACGCGTTCGCCATATACATCGACTCGTTCAACGACGACCAGAACGCCCGCTGGTTCGGCACGACGCCCTCCGGGATGCGTTTCGACCTGCTGGTGTCCGACGACGGGCAGACGCTCAACGGCAACTGGGACGCCTTCTGGGAGTCGCGCACCCACCGGACGCCGCAGGGCTGGTTCGCCGAGGTCCGCATTCCGTTCTCGACCCTCGGGTTCCAGGTCGACGACGCGGGGCGGGCGGTGATGGGGCTCACCGTCACCCGCCTGGTTTCCCGCAGCGGCGAGCGCGTCACCTTTCCGGCGATCGACCCGAAGTTCCTGTTCCGGCAGCCGTCCGTGGCGCGCGATGTCGTGCTGCGCGACGTCGAGTCGTCGACGCCACTCTATGTCACGCCGTACGCCCTCGTGAGCGACGGCTCGCAGGACGCGGGTCTCGACGTCCGCTATCCGCTCTCCAACAGCCTGAATCTCGACCTCACCCTGAACACCGATTTCGCCCAGGTCGAGGCGGACGATCAGCAGGTCAACCTGGACCGCTTTCCCCTGTTCTTTCCCGAAAAGCGCCGCTTCTTCCAGGAGGGGAGCGGGGTGTTCGAGTTCACGACCGGAGGCGGCAGCCGGTTGTTCCATTCCAGGCGCATCGGTCTCACCGAAGACCGGCTCCCGGTTCCGGTGATCGGCGGGGCGCGCCTCGTAGGCCGGGCCGGCGAGTGGGACGTGGGCCTGCTGAGCATGCAGACCGCCGAGTCGGGCGACACGCCGACGGAAAACTTCGGCGTCGCACGCCTCCGGCGCCGCGTGTTCAACGCCAACTCGTACGTCGGCGCGATGGCCACCTCGCGGGTGCGTGACGGAGCCCACAACGTGGCCGGCGGATTGGATGCGGTGATCCGCATGTTCGGCGACGACTACCTGACGATGAAGTGGGCGGCGAGCGTCGACGAGGCCGATTCCGCGGGCCTGGGCCTGCTCGAGCGGAGCCACCTCTACGCGCGCTGGCAACGCCGCGCGAACCGCGGGCTGGCCTACACGCTGTCGAGCACGATCTCGGGCTCCGAATTCCGTCCGGACCTGGGCTTCTTGCCGCGTCGCGACTACTGGACGGCCAACGTGCTGGCGGAGCGCTACTTCTGGACGGACGACCATTCCTGGCTGCGGCGAATCTGGCCCGGGATGCTCGCATTCTCGACCTTTCGGCGCTCGGACGGCGCGCTCGAGTCGGGGCAGTACGCCGTGTGGGTGCAGTGGGAGACGAAGCGCGGAGGAGGCGGCTGGATCGAACCGAAGCTGTTCCGCGAGAGCGTCGTGTCCGCCTTCCTGATCGGCGGTGAGGCGGAAGTCCCGGCCGGCGACTACACGTTCGCCGACCTTCAGGTGAACCTGAGCATGGCGAACGGGCGGAAGCTCCGTACCGGCGTCGACTTCCGGGCTGGCTCGTATTTCGATGGCTCGCGCGTCCAGGTTCAGCTCACGCCCACCTGGAACCTGTCGCGGCACCTGGAGATCGGCGGCGAGTACCTGTACAGCCGAATCCGATTTCCCGACCGCGGTCAGGGCGCGGACATTCACCTCGCCGGCCTGCGGCTTCGCACCGCCCTGGACGCCCGGGCGTCGGGCAACGCCCTCGTGCAGTACAATTCGACGACCGACCGGCTCGAGTTCAACGTGCGGTTGCGCTACAACTTCGCCGAAGGAACGGATCTGTGGCTGGTGTTCAACGAGGGGCTCGACGCGCCGTCGCGGTCCGCAGCTCCGGGCCTCGAAGACACGACGGGTTCCGGGTCCGGCTCGCTGATTCTCAAGTACTCGCACACGCTCGGTCTCTGACTGCGGAGGACGCGTGAAGCGGCAGAGCGCCACCGGCATGAAGGTGCGCATCGCGGCGGGCGTTACGGCCCTGTGGACGCTCGTGGCCGTCATTTCGGGCACCCAGTCCGCCCTGCAGAGGAGCCTGCAGGGCGGCTCCGTGCCGCTCGCCGCCTCGATTCGCTCGGCGATGATCACGTACCTCCCGTGGATCCCCGTCACGCTCGTCGTCGTGTGGCTGGCGGTGCGCTTCCCGCTCACCCGCGGGCGCTGGCGTCCGAACCTGTGGATCCACGTGCTGGCGTTTCCGGCCGTCACGTTCGGCGCGAACCTGCTCGTGGTGCTCGGCTTCTGGGTTTCGAGCGGCAACTTCCGCGGCTGGGAGGAGCTCGTGCGCCAGGCCGGCCTGTGGGCAGGCCTGCGCCTGCACGTGGGCGCGCTGATCTACGTCGCGATCGCCGGCCTCACGCACGTCGTGCTCCACTACCGGCGGAGCCGGGCGCGCGAACTGCGCCTCGCCCGTCTCGAAGGCCAGCTCGCCCGGGCCCGGCTCCAGGCTCTGAACGCCCAGATCCGGCCGCATTTCCTGTTCAACACGCTGCACACCATCGGCCATCTGTGGCGCTCCGGCCGCACCGATGAGGCCGATGCCCTGCTCGACCGCCTCGGCGCCCTGTTCCAGCGCGTGCAATCGACGAGCACGCAGGCGGAAGTGCCGCTCGAGGAGGAGCTCGACATGGTGCGCCAGTACCTCGAGATCGAGCAGGCGCGCCATCGGGACCGGCTCACCGCCGAAATCGAGGCGACTCCGGAGGCGCGCCGCTGCCTCGTCCCGCCGCTTCTCCTGCAGCCCCTGGTCGAGAACTCGATCCGTCACGGGATCTCCGCCGCGTCCTCGGCCGGCCGGGTGGAAGTTCGCGCGCGCATCGAGGGCGATCGATTGCTGATCGACGTGCGGGACGACGGACCCGGAACGTCCGGTGCGAACGGGGCGTCCGCCGGCAGCGGTACGGGCCTCCGCAATACGCGGGAGCGCCTGGAGCAGCTCTACGGAGGAGGCGCCGCGCTGACCGCGGGTTCGGGCGACGAGGGCGGCTTTCTCGTCGAGGTCTACCTGCCGGCGCACCGCGAACCCGCCGGCGCGCACGACGGGGGGTCGATCTCGTGAGCGACACCCCTGCGGCCGCTTCCGCCTCGGGCGGATCGATCCGCGCGGTCGTCGTGGACGACGAGCCGTCGGCCCGGGAAGTCATCACCTCCTTCCTGGCGCGGGAGCCGAGGATCGAAGTAGTCGGCGAGGCCGCCAACGGCGACGCCGCTGTCGAGCTGATCCGCGCGCTGTCACCCGACCTCGTCTTCCTCGACGTACAGATGCCCGACCTGGACGGATTCGGCGTCCTGGCGGCGCTCGGCGAGGACGTGCCGCCGGGCGTCGTGTTCGTGACGGCTCACGACGAGCACGCGCTGCGGGCCTTCGAGGTCCATGCCGTAGACTACCTGCTGAAGCCGTTCGGTCGTCCGCGGTTCGACGCGTCAGTCGAGCGGGCGCTCGGGAGCCTGGAGGCGAAGGCCGCGCTCGAGATGCGCCGCACCCTGGCCAGCCTGATCGACGGTCAGCGAAGTCGCGGTGCGGAACCGGGCGCTTTCGTCGGCCCGGACGCCGGCAACGCGACCGGCGCCTGCCGCATCGGGGTCCGTCGCGGCGCCCGAACGATCCTGCTCGACGTGGCGGACGTCGACTGGGTCGAGGCGGCGGGCGACTACGCACGGTTGCACGCCGGCGCCGAAGCCTACCTGGTCGGTTCGCGGATGCACGAGCTCGAGGCACAGCTGGACGCCGCCTCGTTCTTCCGGATTCACCGCTCCGCGATCGTCAACCTGGCGAAGGTCGCGGAGCTGCGGCGCGAGCCCGATGGAGGCGGCGTGGTCCTGCTGCGCGACGGCGTGCGGTTGCGGGTCGCCCGCACCCGCTGGGAGGATCTCGAGCGGGCGCTCGGGTTGGGGGCGTAAACAGCTCCGAGCCCGGCGGACTCAGTCCTCCTCCGGCTCCGGCCACCCCATGCACAGCCGGGCGAACCGGCGGACGTTGATCATCTCGAGATCTCCCGCGCCGACGCCCCACGAGTTCGCCACGATCGCGACGACCAGCTCGTGCTTTCTGAAGACGACGAGGGCGGCCTGCCGGCCCGGGTTGCCCCCCGTCATCAGCAGCCTCGGGCCCTCGACGCCGCCGTCTCCGACGACCCATCCGAAGCTCCACGGAGACTCCGCGGGGCCATCGGCCTGGGGCGTGTAGATCCGATCCAGCTCCTCGGCGGTGAAGAACGAGCTCCCGTCGAGAAACGCCGCCCCGTAGCGCACGAGGTCCTCGGCCGTGGAGAGCAGATTTCCGCCGCCCATGTTGAAGCTGAAGTCCCACGGAGGGACGCGTTCCGCCCAGTCGTCGTGCGGGGTGTAGTCCCACGGATCGAGATAGACGTACTGGCGGGCCCGATGCGGGATCACGCGGCGCACGTCGTCGAACACCGTGTGCGCGAGGTGCAGCGGTTCGAGAATCGTCTCGCGCACGTAGTCCGGGAACGGCGTCCCGGTCACCTTCTCGATCGCCGCCGCGAGCAGGTTGTAGTTGGTGCTGGAATACTGGACGTCGGTACCGGGGGCGAACTCGAGGGGCTCGTCCTTCACGGGTTCGAGCGCGGCGAGGACGTCGTCGTAGTGGGTCCGATACACCGTTTCCCGGCGCAACTCGCTGTCCGGGTGTGGAATCCCCGACGTATGAGTCAGCAGCTGGCGCACCGTCACCGGGCCCTCGGGCTTCTCGGGATACTCGGGCACGTAGTCCCGAATCGGCGCGTCGAGGTCGATCTGCCCCGCGTCGACCAGCTTCAGCACCGCGGCCCCCGTGAACGCCTTCGTGATGCTGGCGATTCCGAATTCGGTTTCGTCATTCACCGGTATGCGATGCTCGAGATCCGCGAACCCGCGAATGTCCCGGACCACCAGCGCGCCGTGGTGATAGACCGCCAGCTGGTAGCCGACGTTGCGCTGGCGGGTATGCACCGCCCGCACCGCGTCGATCAGAGGTCGTCCCGCGGCCACGCAGCCCGGCGCCGGCGATTCGGCCTCCTGGGCGATGACGCCCGCCGGCGTGGCCAGGGCCAGCAGCCAGATACCCGCGACGGCGGCGAGCCCGGCCACACCGGAGCCCGGAATCGTGTTCACAACGCTTTCTCCCCGCATCCCCACCTCCCACATGTCGTGAATGGTCAATGCTATATTTTTAGCATGTCGGGGAGTACACGTCAAACGGAGGGGGATCGGTGGCCCGCCTACTGAAGCTCGTCCAGGCAGCGCCCGCAGACGTCTCCCGGCATCTGGCGCGCACAGGCCGCCAGCAACTGCTCGCGCGCGGGGCGGGGGTCCAGTCCGCGGACTTCGTCGTTGAAGGCGCGGCAGAACGCCGTGGCCTCCTCTTCGAGCAACGCGGGTTGCTGGAGCACCACGCTTCCATCCCGCCCGGAGGAGAGGCGCGCCCCCGAGTCGTCGGCACGTAGCTGGACCCAATTGCCGCCGTCCGTGCTCCAGAGACGGGCGACGACGCCCTCCACGGGGTCCGCGGCGAACAGGGCGACCTGCCGCTCCCGCGTGTCGAGCGTGAGGGCGACGTTGCCCGACGGCGCGAACGTCACGTAGCCTCCGCGCTCGACACCGGTCGCGTCGAACAGCAGGACGCCGGCGGCGTCCTGGCCCCGCGGAACCGGCTTGCCGTTGATGACCGCATCGGGCAGGTCGCCCCCGATGCGCACCCGGGGTGTGCCGGAGGAGTCGACGATCACGAGTTCCGAGAGGCGCAGCGACCCTCCGGATTCAGGAGACGTCGAGCGTTCCTGCGTGGCGGCGAAGATCGCGACGCCGGCCAGCACGATCAGGCCGAGCGTCGCGATTCGCAGGGTGCGAATCGTCCGCTCGGAGTGAGCCAGTCGGGCTTCGAGGTCGTGCATCTGGTCCATGGGTCGGTCCGTTTGTCGATGGAGGCGGGGTCGCCGTTCATCGAACCGTACGAGCAGCGCCCATCCAGAGGTTCGCGGCGTCTTCTTCGGCTTGCGTGGGTGGCTCGGTCTCGCGTTTATCATTGTCGACGAACGTCGAGTCGGAGCCCCGGCGCTCCGCAGCCACACTGCCGACACGATCGGGAGGGGATCGCCACGATGAGCGGATACCGCCTGACGCTCGCGTTCGCGTGGGCTCTCCTCGGAGTATTCCTCGCGTGGGCTTTCGCGACCCCCCCGGCTTTCGTGTGGATGCTGCTGGTGGGAGTGCCCTGGCTCGTGGGCACCGTGCTCGCGGTGCGGGTCGAAGATGCCCGCCTGGCGGCGTCGATCGAGGCCCTGTCGCGAGACCGCTCGGTCCCGATCGTGGTGCTGGTCGCCGGGGCCATGCTGCTCGTAACCGCACACGTGTTCAGCGCCGCGGCGGCTTTCTTCTGTCTGACCTGGGCGGGCCTGGCCGGGCTCCTACTCACCGCCCTCGGCCGCTCGAGCCGGCTTCCGCATCTGCTCCGGGGCGTCACGACCGCCACGGTGTCGATCTTCGCCGCCGGATGGCTGCTCAACGCGGTGCTCGACCTGCCGGCCGTCGCCGAGCGCTGGGGTTCCCCGCGGGTGGTGGAGAGCTGGCGACACCGGTACGACGACCTCTGGCGGCACAACGTATTCGGGCTCAGGTCGCCGTACGAGCAGACCGAGAAGCCGGACGGGACCACCCGGGTCGTCGTGCTCGGCGATTCGTATTCGTGGGGCGACAAGATCGCCAGCAGCGACAGCATCTGGCCCGCCCGCCTCGAGCGCTCGTTGCGCGAGCGCTTCCCGGCCCGCGGCTTCGAGGTCGTGAACACGGGCCAGAAGGGGTTCACCACGGCGAACGAAGCCGAGATGCTGCAGCGGGTAGGTTGGCAATTCCAGCCGGATCTCGTGATCGTTCAATGGCTGGTGAACGACGCTCGCCGGAGCACTCCGGACTTCGGCCATCCCTACCCCTCCGACCTGTGGCCCGACCTCCATCTTCTCCCGACGCGTTTCCGGCGAGGATCGATCGGCGGGAGCGCCCTGTACGGCTTCGTGCGAGCCAGGGTGAAGTCCCTGGTGCATCCGGCGCCGATGGACACGCGATTCGAACCGCTGTATCAGCCGGCATATCCCGGATTCCAGCAGATGAAGGAAGCGTTGACGAGCATGGCGAATGCGGCGCGGGAACATGGCGTGCCCATCGTGCTCGTCGTCTGGCCGTTGAACGTGCCCGGGGAATGGACCGCCGAAACGCACCCCCATCGGCCGTACCACGAGCAAGTGGAAGAACTGGCCAGGGCCGATGGCTATCACGTCCTCGACCTCACGACCGAGTTCGCGAAAGCCGGGGGCGACTGGAGCCGATGGTGGGCCACCCCCTGGGACAGTCACCCGGGAGAGGCGGCGCACCGGCTGGCGGCCGAGGCCGTGGAACGCTTTCTCTCCCGAAGCGACTGGGCGACGGCGACGTGGGGAGAGGCTCCACGGGTCCCAGCGCGGCAGTGAACGAGGTGCCGGCCGCAAGATCCTGATAGCCGCGTCCCCGGGCGGCCTCCTACCCTGCCGTCGTATCCTGACGACCGGGACCGGAGAGAGGACCCCCATGCGCGCATCGATTGTCATGGCCGTCGTGGCCGGGCTGGCGCTGGCCGGCACCGTCGCCGCCCAGGAGAGCCGCGCGCCGGACGCGGCGCCGACAGCCTGCGTGAACGACACCGCCCACCAGTTCGATTTCTGGGCCGGAACCTGGAACGTCGAGAGCCGCCGTCGCGACGCGAACGGCGAGTGGCGGGAGACGCACAACCAGTGGCGAGCCGAAGCGATCCTCGGCGGCTGCGCGTTCGTCGATTACGCCGACGGCGACTTCGGCACCGGCCGTCTGCGCGGGATGGGCACGCGGTACTACGACCCGGGCGCCGACGTCTGGTACATCACCTGGATCAGCACCGAGGCCCCGGGCCAGCTCGAGACCTGGGAGGGCGGCTTCGACGACGACGGGAGCTCGGCGGAGTTCTTCACCGAGGTGGAGACGCCGCGCGGACCGATTCGGTCTCGCATCCGCTGGTGGGACATCCGCGCGAACTCCGCGGAGTGGGACCACTCGATTTCCCGGGACGACGGGGCCACCTGGATACCGACGTGGCGGATGACGCTGCGCCGCGCACGCTGAGGCTCCCGCCTCGGACGGCGTGGACGGCCGCGGACGCCACCGCAAGATTCTGATAGCCGCACCCCCGACCGCAGGCATAGCCTGCCGGGATCGACCGACCACCAGGGACCCGGGGAAGATGATTCCATGCGCAGATCGCTCTGTTTGGCTCTATCGTTCGGATTCGCGCTCGTGACGCCCGTCTCGGCGCAGCAGGCGAGCAACGCCCAGGCCGCGGGCGCGCCGTCCATCGGCCAGGCCTGCCAGGCCGACGTCCATCGGCAGTTCGACTTCTGGCTCGGCGAGTGGAAGGTGACGAACCAGAAAGGCCAGGAGGTCGGCCGAAACACCATCTCGCGCGTCGCGGACGGCTGCGCGCTGCTCGAGCAGTGGCGAGCCGCGGGAGGCGGGACGGGGAACAGCCTCAACACGTACGATCCGGCCACCGGCCACTGGAACCAGTACTGGGTGGGGGGCGGCGGAACGCGGCTGCACCTCGAGGGCGGCCTCGAAGACGGGGCGATGGTGATGTCGGGACAGCGGATGACCCAGAACGGCGAGATCGTCGATCGGATCACCTGGACGCCGATGGACGACGGCCGGGTCGAGCAGAAGTGGGACCAGTCGACCGACGACGGTCAGACGTGGACGACCGGCTTTCTCGGCTACTACGAGCGGGTGGAGGCGAGCGGCTCCTGAGCGGTGGTCGCGTCGCTCCGCGCGGGCGGCGCGACTTCGAACTCCGGTATGTCACGTCCGTGGATGTCGCGCTCCATCACGGCCCAGGAGCTGACGGCGGCGGCGGAGACGCCGACCTGGACGATCGCGGCCAGCACGAGGGCCGAGACGAGGCCGGCCGCGAGCCCGCGGCCGAGACGCTCCCGACGCCTCGTCGTGTCGCTGTGCACCAGGCGCCGTACCCGGCGCAACAGCGGTCCCTCGCCCAGTAGCCCGATGAGGGCGGGTCCCGCGGGCGTCCGCAGCGACTCCAGACGCAGCAGCGTCTCCACGTAGTCGCGCCGCTCGGCCGACGGACCGCCGGCCGCCGCGCGGTCGCACAGCGCCTCTCGTTCCTCGCGGATCCGCCGCGAGATCCACAGGGCGCCGGGGTTGACGACCAGGAAGCACTCGAGCACCCGCTGCACGAAGTTGAGCGCGAAGTGCTCCCGCTCGACGTGTACGAGCTCGTGGGCGAACACGCAGCCGAGCTGCTCGGGGGAGAGCGCCCGGCACATGCCGGAGGGGAGCAGGATCACCGGTCGTCGCCAGCCGGAGACCGCGGGTGTCCGAATCTCGTCGGATTCGCGGAGCGCCGGGGAGCGGGCGAGACCGATCGACCGGATCGAATCGCGCAGGACGGCGCGCGCGGCCGGCGCTTCGATCGGCCGCGACCGCCGAATCACGCCGCGGAGCCTCCGCAGTCCGAGACCGAGCCGCGCCAGCGCGCCGAGGGCCAGGGCCGCCCAGGCCAGGACGATCAGCACCAGCCAGTTGGCGGCTGCCATCACCATCGGTCCGAGCGTGCGTGCGCCCGGGATGTCCGACAGCGTGATCCATGCCCAGGGCAGCACGACGCGGGTGCCCGGGGCCCCGTCGACGCCGAGCGCCTCGGCGGGAAGCGGGACGCCATGCGAGGCACAGCGCGCCGGGTTCGCGATCGCGTAGGCCTCCGAGCTCCAGCAGGCGTCGTGGGCTCGCCAGTCCGCGTCGATGGCGACCCAGGTCGCCAGGCCGAAGCCCAGCACGAGGGCGAGCGCGCCGGTGGCCGCCGCCGTTCGCGTCCGGGTCATCGAGCCGGGAATCAACCGCAGAACGAGCCAGAGTCCGCCCGCGACCAGCGCGGCCTGCCAGATCGAATGAACCAGCGTCCAGGCGAAGACCGCCCCCTCCCCGCCCATCGTCATCCCGCTCATCATTCCCCCGCCGTTTCCCTCAGTCCTCGAGTCGGTCCAGCAGGCGCCGGATCTCCTCGATCTCCTCGGCCCGCGCACGGCCCGTCGGCAGCGCGCTCTGCAGCAACGCCTCGATCGAGCCCCCGAACGTCTGCTCGACGAACGAACGGGCCACGCGTCGCTCGGTCCGATCGCGGGCCACCGCGGCCCGGTACATGTGCGCCCGGCCTTCCTGGCGGCGCGCGACGAGCTGCTTGTCGGTCATTCGCTGCAGGAGCTTCAGCACGGTGGTGTAGCCGACCGGCCAGTAGTCCTGGACGCGCTCGTGCAGGTCGCCCACCGACTGCTCGCCGTGCGCCCACAACTCCCGGAGGAGCTTGAGCTCGGCGTCGGAGGGCAAAGTGGCCGGGTCTTCGTGATCGCTCGTCATGGGTGCAGGCTACCACGACAAGTGTCGTATCGCAACGCGACGGCCTAGAGCTCGAGCGGTTCTTCGAGTGCGACCTCGCTCACTTCCCACTCGAACTCGTCATCGGCGATCCGCGTGGAGGGGTCGACGATCGCGTGCGTCGGATATCCGAGCTCGTCGTCGAACCAGACGTCGAACCGGGCCGGATCGGTCTCGGCAATGGCGCGAAGGCGGACGAACATCTCGTCGATCGTCAGGAAGGCCGCGGGGTCGAGCGGGCCGATCGGCGGCGTCGTGCCGGGCAGCGCGACGACGTCGACCACGTCGTCGTTGCGGACCGTCACGAGGACGGGCTCCGTGACGAGGCACTCGCAGCGCTGACGGAATACGAAGGTGTAGTCGGTCGAACCCCGCGCGTCCCAACGGTTCTCGGAGACCTGGAACACGAGTCCCGGGCCCGTCGCGCTCGAGCAGCTGAACGTCGTCGCCATCAACAGCCCGGATGCGAGGGGCGCGAGAGCGCCGCTGGATAGTCGTCGTACGAGCCGCATCGTTCCCGATCCTCGCATGGGAAGGTACCGCGCCGTCTCAGCCCAGGCCTTCTCCGAGCTCCCGCACCCGACGGCTCGACGGTGCACGCCGGAACTCCGACGGCGTCGTGCCGAACGCCTTCCGAAACGCCGCCGTGAAGTGGCTGTGGCTCGAGAAGCCGAGCTGGAACGCCACGTCGGTCAGGTCGCTGTCCGGCTCCGCGACGAGCTCGAGCGAGCGCCGCAGCCGCAACTGATGGCGGTAGCGGTGAATCGTCGTGCCCGTCTCGTCGCGGAACACCCGGCAGAGGTGAAAGACCGAACAGTCGACCGCCGCCGCGATCTCCTCCAGCGAGTCGGCGGCCGTGAAGTGATCGGCCAGGTAGCGCCTGACGGCCGGGGCCAGCCGCCCGGCGTCGGCCGGGTTCGGTCGTCCGTGCGCCAGGGTCAGCAGGTGATCGAGGATCGCCACCACTGATTCTTCGACGGCCAGCGGGTCGGGCGGCTCCTCGCCGAGGACGTGGCGGACGACCGTGCGCTGGGCCGCGTAACTGTGGGCGTCGCTCGGACCGCACGGCATCGAAAACGGCTCCGCGGGGCGCTCGACCACGTCGGGTTCGTAAGCCGCCAGCACCTCGAGCAGCACGTCCGGCCGGACCGAGAACCACTCGCACCGATCGCCGCGCGGGTCGATCGGTTCGCGGGTGTAGCGCTGCCCGCGATTGTAGTAGGTGACCGTGCAGGTGTCGGTGGCGAACGGCTGCTTGTCGACGTGACGTATCACGACGCTGGTGCGCGGAAACACGAAGATCGGGCGTTCCGCCGGCCCCGAGTCGCGGAAGATCGGATCGTCGACGCCGGCACGGAACGCGCCGATCGTCACGAGCTCCGTCTCGTACGTCACCTCGTCGACCGATTCCGGCCGACCGGTCTTCCGCATGATCACCCTGGATTCCCCCTCCTCGGCAGCCTCCGGCGGCCCCACGGGATCACACTACCCCGTGACGGGTCGGGGAGTTCGGGTCAGGTGAGGCGACACCGTCCGTCGGCGCGCAGCCACGAGGTCGCACGACCTCCTCGGCGAAGTGTGCGAGCCTCCTGCGTCTACTGGAGACAAGCGGTGGAGGGCGGCAGTCCGCATACGATACCCCCCACCCGATCGTCGATCGGCACGTCGAACGAGCCGTCTTCGATCGAGAGCACCGCGCTGCCCGAGCCCCCCTCGCTCCGGAGCTCGAAGCGGAACGTACCCCGGACCCGCCTGGGACCGAGGGCCTCTACGTCGACGGTCCCGGACGTGATCTCGTACCACTCGTCGTATCCCGTGAGATCGGTTCGCCAGCCCCGAAACAGACGTCCGCGGCAGGCCTCGTTCGGCCCGCAGGGTGAGAACGTGCCGGTGTCGGCCGGTTGCAGCTGCAGGACGAAGAGGTCGCCCACGCCCGCCGTCTCCGACACCCGGAACGCGGTCACCACGACGCCGCCCACGGAGTCGGGGTCGGCCGCCACCGCCCAGTCCGCATCCGGCGCCGGACGGCCTTCGATGTCGATCACCAGGTCGCCCAGGGCCGCGAAGGATACGCCGTCCAGGTCGAAGGCGACCCCGGCGTCGCCGGAAGCGGGGCCGGTCGAGTCGTCGCAGGCCGCCACGGCGGCGGTGGCGGCCACGGCCGCCAGCATCCCCGCTCGCCATCCGCGAGCGGACGATCGTCTCTTTCGGAACATACCGCACCTCCCACCTGCCGGACCGCGTCGCCCCGACGCCTCTCCCTTGATAGAACGTCTGAAGATGGCGCGGCGTGATAGGTAGTCAGCACGGGGCGGTACCCGCCCGCCGTTCCCGCCCGCAAGATCGTGATAGCCGCCATCCGCCTGGGCCGCATAGCGTACCGGGGGAGGATGCCATGGCACCCGGGACGCCGGGGGAGAAGACGGGAGGATCAAAGATGTCGAACGTCACGAGAGCACGGGCGATGGCCTTCGGGGCCGCCTGTGCGACCCTGGTCGCCACGGCCTGCGGCGACGATCCGGCCGGGCCGATCGACGCGGTGGCCGGCTCCTACGAGGCGACGCAGTGGGTCATCACCACCGACACCGACAGCTGGGACCTGCTCGCGGGCGGCGGACATCTGCGCATCACGCTGAACCCGGACGGGACGACGACCGGGGAGTACTTCATCCCCGCGGGTGTGTCGCCGGCCCCCGGCCGGCAATCCGAGGATGGACCCGTGGACGCCCGCATCGACCTCGCCGGCACCTGGAGCCTCGAGGGCGACGTCGTGACGTTCGACCATCCCACCGACACCTACCTGAAATTCGTCGACTGGGAGGTCACGCAGCCCGGCGAACTGTTCAACGCGCACGTCAACGGCCCGTATACCTTCCGGACCGACCTGCGGCGCTGAATCAGAAGAGGCCGCGGGAGGATCGATGGGACCGCGGAGCTTGACGCACCGCCTCGAGGCGGCGGGGTCGCGGGTGGGCCGAATCCTGCCCACCGCCGGAGTCCTCCTGCTCGTGGCCTGCGGGGGCATCGCCGCGGCCACCGACCCGCCGTCCGAGACTCCCGACGCGCCCGAGTCACCCGGGTCACCGGACTCACCGTCCGACCTCGCGGTGACGATCGTCTCTCCCGTGTCGGCTTCCAGCTTCTACCTGGGTGACACGATCGACTTCGAGGCCAGCGTCACCGACCGCCTCGGTGCGCCGGTCGAGGCTGCCGTCGAGTGGACGTCCGACCTGTCGGGTGTTCTCGGAACGGGGACACGGCTCGAGCGCGACGACCTGCCCTCCGGCCGACACACAGTCCAGGTCGTCGCCCGGCGAAACGGCGATCGGGCGAGCGCCGCCGTCCTGACCCGCGTGTCCGAATGCGGACCCTTCGACGACTGGTCATCGTCCCCCTACGTGCTCCCGTATCCGCCCGGGAGCGCCTACGTCGTCAACCAGGGCAACTGCTCCGGCTAT
>JASFRN010000051.1:0-17895 GCA_050114915.1 Gemmatimonadales bacterium
CAGAGTTCGTCGCCCTCGGCTCGCGGAAGGAGGCCCTCGAGACGGGCCGCCGGGTCCTCGGCCGCCTTTCTCATCTCGATCACCCCGTCCTCCCGCACGTTGACCAGCAGGCGCTGGCCCGGCTGCAGCTCGAGGGTATCCCGTGCCTCCTTCGGCACGACGATCTGGTTCTTGCTGCTCATCTTGACGGAGGTGGTCATCGCGGGCTCCGGCCGGGGACACTTTACTTTTGCACTTTTGCTACTTTACGGAAACGCGTGGTGGCGCGGAAGGGCCTGGAAGGAGGGAAAACCGGTAACGGTTAGATGATGATGTAGATGAAGGCGGCATATCCCACGAGCAGGAGGGCCCCCTCCCAGCGGGAGACGCGGGCACCGCTCATCGCCAGGGGCACCAGGGCGAGGCAGAACACCAGGGCGGGGACGACCTCCGCGACGACGGTGAACGGGGCGAGGTGCAGGGGACTGACCAGGGCGGCCGTCCCGAGCACGAGACCGAGATTGAAGATGTTCGAGCCGATGATGTTCCCCATCGCGATGTCCCCCATTCCCCGCACGGCCGCGCTGATCGTGGCGGCCAGCTCGGGAACGGAGGTGCCGACGGCGACCAGGGTCGCGCCGATGACCTCCTCGGGAACGTCGAGCATGCGGGCCAGGGCGACGGCGGCGTCGACGAGCCAGCGTGCCCCGGCGAGGAGCAGCACGAGCCCGAAAACGACCCGGATCACGTTCACGTACTGCCGGCCCGAAGTGTCGGACGCGGCCTTCTCCTTCGCCTCCTCGATCAACGTCTCCGTGAGCACCCCGCGCTTTCCCCACCGGTGCAGGTAGACGAGATAGACGACGAAACCGCCGACGAGCAGAAGTCCGTCGAGCCGCCCGATCTTCCCGTTGAACGACAGCGCCATGACGATGAACAGGACGAGGACGAGCAGCGGGGTCTCGCGTTGCAGGAGCCGCTCGTGGACTACGATCGGCGAGATGAGCGCCCCCAGACCGACGATCAGGCCCACGTTCGCGACGGTGGAGCCCATCACGTTGCCCACGGCCAGGCCGGCCCGTCCCTGGAGCGCGGCGGCGGTGGAGACCATGAGCTCCGGAGCCGAAGTCCCGAACGCGACGATCGTGAGGCCGACCATGAGCGGGCTCACGCCACGCGACGCCGCGATTCGCGAGGCGCCTGTCACTAGCCAGTCGGCCCCGAGCGACAGGGTCACCAGCCCCACGACGAACAGCAGGAGATAGAGAGTCACGCCCCGCCCTCACCGCTCAAGCCGCCCCCTCTTTCCGTTGTCCGTGGCGTTGCGTGTGGATAACGGTGGATAACTCGCCACCGGAAGTTGATCGCCGTAATCCGTTGTTGTATAATTGGTTACGGGTTACTACCGGCCGGATTTCGGGGCTTCCGCCTGCTGCGAGGAAGACTTGTCCGCATTCCCGGAACGGTTTGCGGCGTCCCCGGAACCTGGCTGCCGGGGGGAGTCCGCGGTGGCTTTCGGTCCGCCGCCGGAGCGCGATGTTGCCGACGCGCCCATGTGGAGCTGACCGTCGACCTGCCCACCTTCGTCCAGCTTCACGCGTCTGCTGCGGATGTCGCCCTGCACGCGGCAGGTCGACTGCAGCTCCACGCGGCTTTCGGCGTTCACGCTGCCGTCGACGGTGCCTGCGATGATCGCGTCCTGCGTCGTGATGTCGCCCTTCACGGTGCCGTCTTTCCCCACGACGACGCTCTTGCCGGCTTTCACCGAGCCCTCGACCTGGCCCTCGACCCGGATCGTGCCGTCGCTCGAGCAGTCGCCGACGATCTTCATGCCGGGGCCGATGATCGAGACCACGTCGCCGAGCTCCTTCGGGGAATCGCTACGGTTCTTCTGCATATCTTCGTCCGTCCTTTCGAACATGGCGCAGCCTCACAGTCGATCGGATATGAAGGGTAACGGGTCGACCCGGGTGCCGCCCTGCTGGATCTCGAGGTGCAAGTGCGGTGCCGTGGAACGGCCCGTGTTTCCGGAAAGCGCGATCACCTCGCCGGCCTCGACGGAGTCGCCCGGGGCTACGAAGGTCCAGGAGTTGTGTGCGTACAGTGACTGCAGGTCGTTGGAGTGCCGGATGCGCACGAATCGTCCGTATTGGGGATCCGAGCCGGCGTCGGACACTACACCGGCGCCCGTGGCGCGAACGTAAGACCCGACGGGGACCGCCACGTCGAGACCGGCGTGCGGTTCCTCACCGGGAACCGTGTCGCCGAACGACCGGGTGACGAAGCCCGGCTCCACCAGCGGCCACAGGCCAGGCTGGCTGGTCTCCGCCGGTCTCGGTTCGCGGGTCCCGGCTTCCTCGGAACGGACCGGAGGCAGCAGGATGTCACGCGCCGAAGGCGCGACTTCCCCTCCCATCACCGCGCGAAGTTGCTGATAGGTGGCCTCGAGCTCCTGCAGGCGGGCGCCCAGGACGACGATCTTCGCATTTTCTTCGGTCAGCGAGTCGACGCGTCCCGCCAGCTCCTGCACGCGTTCGTCCGCCCTGGCGTCTCCAGCTCGCAGCCCGACCCAGAAGGCCAGGCCCATCAGACCGAGGCCGACGACGCCGACCCACATGCCCAACCGGCGGCCGGACAACTGAAAGCGGCGGGCAGAGACGTCTCCATCCCGCGTCACGAGAATCGACCACCGTCGCTCGGGCATACGCTCAGGCGTCCTCGAACAGTTCCTTCGCGTCGCCCGCCAGCAGCCGGCGCAGAATGCGCTCGAAGTCCTCGGCGTCGTGGAAGGGAATGCGAATCTCGCCGCTCTCCGCCCCCTTCAGCCGGACCTCGACGCCCGTCCCGAGGCTGCGGCCGAGGAGAGTGGCGGCCCGCCGGGCCACCGGGTCGTCGGCGGATCGGCGCGACGAGCCGCGGGATGAAGGACGGGCTGATCCCCCGTCGCGGGCCCGACGGGCGCGGCGTTCCGCCTCGCGCACGGACAGGTCGCCGTCGACGATTTCGCGGGCGAGGGCGAGCTGCGCCGCTTCCTCCGGCACCGAGAGCACGGCCCGCGCATGACCCGCGCTAAGCCGCCCCTGCTCGACGAGCTCCCTGACCGCGACGGGCAGCGCGAGCAGGCGCAGCGCGTTGGAGATCGTCGAGCGGTCCCGGCCCAGGCGCTCCGCGACTTCCTTCTGCGTGAACCCGAAGCCGTCGATCAACTGCTGGAACGCGGCCGCTTCCTCGATCGCGTTCAGATTCTCGCGCTGGATGTTCTCCACGAGCGCCAGGACCAGCATCGCCTCGTCGCTCAGATCACGGAGCACCGCCGGCGCGGCCTCCCATCCGAGATCCCGGAGGGCGCGCAGCCGGCGCTCGCCGGCAACGAGCTCGAACCCGTCGTCGGCCCGGCGGACGACGAGCGGCTGGAGGAGGCCGTTCTCCGCGATCGAGGCCTTCAGCTCAGCGATCGCCGCGTCGTCGAACTCGCGCCGCGGCTGGAAGCGGTTCGGCCGAATTCGTCCGAGTTGGACCTCCCGGACCGGGTACGCGGTCTCTTCGGGCGTATCGAGCACGTCGCCGAGCAGGGCGCCGAGGCCCTTGCCGAGGCGTGAATCGTTCTTAGGCAACGCTCGCCTTTCGTCGCTCGTCCTTGCGGACGATTTCCGCCGCGAGGCTCAGATAGCCCCGGGCCCCGGTCGAGAGCACGTCGTACAGTGCGATCGGCTGGCCGAAGCTGGGGGCTTCGGCGAGACGAACGTTCCGCGGGATCGCCGTCTTGAACACCTTCGCCCCGAAATATTCCTCCGCCTCTCCTTTGACCTGCTTCGAGAGGTTGAGGCGTGAATCGTACATCGTCAGCAGCACGCCTTCGATGCCCAGTTGCGGGTTCATGTTCCGCTGCACGATCCGAACGGTGTTGAGGAGCTGGCTCAAGCCCTCGAGCGCGTAAAACTCACACTGGATGGGAATCAGCACCGTGTCGGCCGCCACGAGGGCGTTGAGCGTGAGGAGCCCGAGAGACGGCGGCGAGTCGATGAGGATGTAATCGTAGTCGTCGCGGACCGGCTTCAGGACATTCTTCAGCACCCGCTCGCGCTTCGGCCGGTCGATCAGCTCGAGCTCCGCCCCGGCGAGGTCCCTGCGGGCCGGGATGACGTCCAGGAGCGGGAAGTGTACGGAGTTGCGGATCGCGTCTTCGACCGGGGCGCCGTCGACCAGGCAGTCGTACAGATCGGGCCGATCCGGGTCGATCTCTACGCCGAGACCGCTCGAGGCGTTGCTCTGCGGGTCGGAATCCACGACCAGCGTCCGCTTCTCGGCGATCGCGAGCGACGCACCGAGGTTGATGGCGGTCGTCGTCTTGCCGACTCCGCCCTTCTGGTTCGCAATCGCGATAATCCGGCCCATCGATCGGGTCGCGCCCCCTGCAGGTGTCCGTTGCGTGGTTGTCGCCTGGCGTCGTCGTCAGACGCCCGCCCGGCGGCGACTCGCCCCGGACGGGGGTCGCGCGATCGGTCGGGAGGCGAATATAGAGGCCCGGCTACTCGACGCCAAGCAATGCCCGTGAAGCGTCGAAAAGAGGGGCGGTTCCCCGGGTTCATACGGCCAGAATCAGCCGTTCCCCCCCGTGTCGAACGGGTGTTTCACGTGAAACACCAGGCGTTGTCCGTTTCACGTGAAACATCAGTCGTTACATCAACCGAGGCTCACCCCGTGCCCGGCGGCGCATGGGACGTGGACGCTCTTCGGCGCAGCTCGACCAGCAGGTTCTGCAGGTCGGCGGGGGACACGCCGGGGATTCGGCCCGCCTGGCCGAGGGTGCGCGGACGGACCCGGGCGAGCTTCTGCCGCGCCTCGAGCGACAGGGAGTCGAGGCGCTCGTAGGGCAGATCCGCCGGCAGGGCCTGCCGATCCCGATCACGTAGCGCACGGGCGCGCTCACGGTCACGCTCGATGTAGCCCGCATACTTGGTCTCCATCTCGACCACCGTCAGCACGTCGGCCTCGAACTCCACGTCGGAAAATGGCCCGTCTTCGCGGACGAGGTCGAGGAGGGAGACCTGGGGCCGTCGGAGGAGCCGCTCGAGTGGCACCGGCCCGTCCAGGACTGATGATCGGACATTCCCGAGGTAACCGTTCAGCGCTGCGGGCCGGGCCAGCGTACAGTCCACCCACGCGCGCGCCCGCGCGAGAGCGTCCTGGTGGCGTTCGAAAGTCGCCCTCTGGTCCTCGTCCAGCAGTCCGAGACGCAGCGCTACCGGTCCGAGCCGGTCGAGGCAGTTGTCCTGTCTGAGGATCAGGCGAAACTCGGCACGTGACGTGAACAGCCGGTAGGGTTCGTCCACGCCGCGAGTCACGAGGTCGTCCACCAGGACGCCCAGATAGGCTTCATCCCGTGCGGGGACCCAGGGCTCCAGGTCCCGGGCCGCCGCGGCCGCGTTGATTCCGGCGACGATTCCCTGGCCGGCCGCCTCTTCGTACCCCGTGGTGCCGTTGACCTGGCCGGCCAGGAACAGGCCGGGCAGATCCTCGAGCTCGAGCCGCGCGTCCAGGCGCTCCGGCGGGAAGTAGTCGTACTCGATCGCATAGCCCGGCTGCGTCATTCGGGCGTGCTGGAGCCCGTCGACGCGTCGAAGCATCTCGCCCTGCGCGTCAGCGGGCAGGGAAGTGGAGAGCCCGTTCACGTAGAGCTCGTGGGTCTCCAGGCCCTCCGGCTCGAGAAACACCTGGTGCGAGCGGGCGGCGGGGAACTTCACGACCTTGTCCTCGATCGACGGACAGTAACGCGGTCCGCGCGCGGCGACGGCCCCCCCGTACAGGGCCGATCGGTCGAGGTTGTCCGCCACGAACGAGATCACCGCTTCGCCCGCCGACCCGATCCAGCATGGGCGGGCGGGAAGGGGGCGGGGTTCCGCCCAGTGCGAGAACCGACCGCGCGAACGCTCCCCGTCCTGCCGCTCGAAGCGGGCGTAATCGACGGTGCGTCCGTCGATTCGAGGTGGCGTGCCGGTCTTGAAACGCCGCGCCTCGAGCCCGAGATCGAGGAGCTGATGCGCCAGGTCGACCGCCGGCGCATCCCCGGCGCGACCGGCCGCGATCTGCCGGTCGACGCCGAGCCGGATGCTGCCGCGGAGAAAAGTGCCGGCCGTGAGCACCACGGCCGGCGCGCCGAAGCGGCTTCCGTCCCCGCATCTCACGCCCCGGACGCGGCCGCCGCTCACCTCGAGCGTGGTCACTGTCGCCTGGTATAGCTCGAGCCCCTCGAACGACTCGAGTATCTCCCGCACAGCGCGCGGGTAGAGGCCCCGGTCGCACTGGGCCCGCGGGGCACGCACGGCCGGGCCCTTCGATTCGTTCAGGATCCGGAAGTGGAGCGTCGTCCGATCCGTAGCGCGCCCCATGATTCCGCCCAGCGCGTCGATCTCGCGCGCCACCGTACCCTTCGCCACGCCGCCAACGGCCGGATTGCAGGACATCTGCCCCACCCGCGCCAGGAAAGACGTCACGAGCAGGGTGCGCACCCCGCGTCGGGCCGCAGCCGCGGCGGCTTCACACCCGGCATGGCCCCCTCCGATCACGATCACGTCGTATTCCATCATGGCGGGAACCTCGCGGCCCTCGCGGCTCGCCCGCAAGCCGCCCGGTTTCCTATCTTCCCCGCATGAGTGGACCAAACGACATGACGTCCGGCTGGCGCATTCACGGCCGCGTGCAGGGGGTGGGGTTCCGCTGGTGGACGCGCAGGACCGCCGAGCGCCTCGGGATCAGGGGATCGGTGCGGAATTTGCCGGATGGCACCGTGGAGGTTCGGGCCGCCGGTTCCGACCAGGCGCTGCGGGAGTTCGAAAGCCGGCTTCGCGAGGGTCCGCGCAGCGCCAGCGTGCAGAAGATCGAGGCGTTCTCCGTGGCGGACATTCGCGGTGATTCGTTCCGGATTGAACCCTGACGGCACTTTTTGCGTTTTCCCGTGTAGTAGCCTTCTCTCCGATTCCGACTTTCAAGTGCGAGGGTTCACTTCATGATAGAGCTGCCTGACGTCGAACGGATGATCGATTCGTTCGCCGGCTACGCGACCGGAAAGACCGTGTCCGACGTTCTCATCGACGACCCCGACACGGCGAACATCGACGAAGAGCTCTGCGAAGAGCGAGTCAAGGGACATGCGATCGACACGATCGAGCGGCACGGGCGGTACGTCGTCGTCCGCTTCCGTTCCGACGTGAGCATCGTCTTCCACATGGGCTCGGAGGGAGAGATCTTTCTCGAGTCGCAGACCACGCCGCCGGACGAGAACAGCAAGATCCGCCTGCAGTTCGCCGCCGGGCGAGAGCTCCGTTACAGCTCGACGGGCACGGAGGGTGAGATCCACCTGGTCGAGGGCGAAGACTTCACCGGTCTCGGGACGCTCGAGAACCTCGGCCTCGACCCGCTGAGCGACGAGCTGACGGCGCCCCGGTTCGTGGACCTGGCGCGCACCAAGCCGCGCAGCACCCTCAAGGGCATCCTGCTCAACCAGGAGATCGTGGCCGGCATCGGCAACGAGTACGCCGACGAGATCTGCTTCCAGGCGGGCTACCGCCCCGACCTCAAGGTCAAGGACGTGACGGACGAGCAGCTCAAGCGCGTCCACAAGTATCTCCGCCGGGTCCTGCGCCGGGCGACCCTGCACTGGCAGGCGGCCCACGCCGATCCGGGCTGGTTGATCAACCGGCGCAAGCGTGGCAGTGCTTGCCCGCGCTGCACGAGCACTCTCAAGTCGATGAAGCTCGTCGGCCGGAAGACGTACCTCTGTCCGCGCTGCCAACGCGCCGCCTGAGCCACCCGCAGGGTAGATCCGGCGCGGCCCGGCCCGCGCGGCGTCGTGCCGGATCTATTTCCCCACGCAGAAGGTCGCGAACAGGGCGTCCAGGACGTCTTCGGTGGTGACCACGCCGAGAATCTCCTCCAGCTCGTGGACGGCTCCACGCAGGTGCGTGGCCGCTATCTCCGGCGGGTGCCCCGCGTCCCACACCTCCCGAAACTCCTCCACCGCCGTCTTTGCGGCCTCCAGGGCCCGTACATGCCGCCGCCGCGTGACGAGCGGCGCCGCTCCCCGGTCACGGAGACCCGAGTAGACGGCCCCAAGCATTCGCCGGCGCACCTCCTCCAGCCCGCGACCGGCCGGCACCGATACGACGGTGCCCGTAAACCGAACAGAACCCGAAACTGCGTCGGCGAGATCGGCCTTCGTGCGCACGACGAGGACCCGGTCCGGTCCGAGGCACCGCTCGAGGTCGTCGAGGAACTCCAGCTCCTCGACTCCCGGGGCGCGGGCGGCCTCGACGCACACGACCGCCAGATCGGCCTGGTCCAGGTAGTTCCGCGCCACCTCGATCCCCATCTCCTCTATTCGCTCGGCATCCGCGCGGATTCCCGCCGTGTCCACGAGCCGGAACGGGTACCCCTCGATCGACAGAAGCGCTTCGATCGCGTCGCGCGTGGTTCCCGGCTGTTCGGTTACGATGGCGCGCCGGGTGCCCAGCAACGCATTGAACAGGCTGGACTTCCCGGCGTTCGGACGCCCCGCGATCACGGTCAGCGCCCCCTCGCGCAGCAGCTCCCCTTCCGGCGCGTGCCGCAGCAGCTCCGCGAGTCCGGCCTCGAGATCGGCGGCGGCGGACGCGATGCGCTCCGGGGCTACCGGCCCGTCGTCCTCGTCCGGGAAATCGATGTCGTAGGCGATCAAAGCCTCGAGCTCCAGGACGGCGGCGCGAAGACTCTCGATGCGACGCGAAAGGCCGCGCTCCAGGGCGAAGAGCGCCGCGCTCCCCATCCGGGTGGAGCGAGCGTCGATGAGATCGAGCGTGGCCTCTGCCTGCACGAGGTCGAGCTTACCGTTCAGGTACGCCCGGCGCGTGAATTCTCCCGGCTCCGCCGGCCGGGCGCCCGCGGCGCACACCGCGTCGAGCAACAGGGCGGGGACGACCGCCCCACCATGACAGGAGATTTCGAGCACGTCCTCACCGGTGAACGACGCGGGCGCCGGGAACCAGGTGAGCAGGGCCCGGTCGAGCGGCTCGCCGGTTTCGGGGTGCGCCAGCCGGCGCAGCTCCGCACGGCGCGGCTCGAGGGCCGCGGGGGACAGGGCCGCGGCAACGCGCCCGGCCGCCGGCCCGCTCACCCGCAGCATCGCTACCGCCGCGCGCCCGGGGGCCGTGGCGACGGCGGCGATCGTATCCGCGCCGCCGGAGGTCATCGCTCCGTCAGCCGCCCCCGCCGCCCCGGTCGGGCGACGTGTCTTCCGCGCCCGAGGCGCCGCCCCCGGCCACGCCGGCCGCCTTCCGCTCGCGCGCGATGTAGAGCTGCTGCGGTAGAGAGGCGAGGTTGCTCGTCGTGTAGTACAGGTTCAGTCCCGATGGGAAGTTGGCGAACACGAAGGTGAAGAACACCGGCATGGCGTACATCATCACCTTCATCTGCGTGTTCGACTGGCTCATGCTCTTCTGCCCGATGTACTGGAGCAGGAACATCGAGGCGCCCATCACGAGCGGGATGATGTAGAGCGGGTCCTTGAGCGAAAGATCCGGGAGCCAGAGGAACGGTACACCGCGGAACTCGATCGTGCTCCGGAACACGAAGAACAGCGTGAACAGGACCGGCATCGGCACCAGCATCGGCAGGCAGCCGGCCAGCGGATTCACACCCTCCTCCTTGTACACCCGCATCATCTCCTGCTGCATCTTCTGCGGGTCGTCCTTGTACTTCTCGCGGATCTCCTGGACGACGGGCTGGAGGCGCATCTGGCCGATCTGCGCTCGCATCGATTTCTGGTACAACGGGAACAACACGACACGCATCATCACCCCGAACAGGATCAGCACCCATCCGTAGGCGAGGTCGAACCGGGTGTGGATCCACAACAGGATCGGCATCACGATCGCGACGAGGGGCCGGATCACCGGCTGGAGCCACTTGTAGCCGTAGGAGTTCACGTCCTGCAGATCCTGGCCGACGTGGTTCAAGCGGCCATAGTCCTGCGGGCCGATGTAGATCCCGAAGCGGAACCCGTCGGCACCGGCCGGCACCGGCATCGTGGTCGTCACCCGGCCCTCGAACTCCGTGTCGGTCGCACGCAGCGTCGCGCCACCGAACATCTGGCCTTCGCCCGGGGCGACCGCCGCGACCAGGAAGTACTTGTTCTTGATCGCGATCCAGTGGAACGGCCCTCCGGTTGCGGGCTGGACGCCCCCCGGATCGACGTCCTTGAACGGGACGCTCACGACGTCGCTCTCCTCGCCGTTGGTGACCATGGCGAGGTCGTTGCGGTCCTCGGCGACGTTCTTCTCGTTCGTGCGCAGCTGCGTCGCCATGTCCGACAGCAGGGCGTACCCGCGACCCTCGAGGCCTTCGACGCGGCCCTCGACGTTCACGAGATATCCCTCGTCCTGGAACCGGTACGTGACGACGAACCGAGCGGCGCGCTCGCCGGGGAACGTGTACGTGAAGGTCAGCGAGTCGGCCGGATGTCCGGAAGACAGGTCGATCATGGAGGACGACGCCGTGAACTCCACGTCGTCGACCCGCACGGTGTCGCCGCCGACCGCGAGCCCGTAGGTGAAGAAGCGGCGGCCCTCCGGAACCAGGTTCACGAGCGACCCCTCGGGGTCGCCTTCCGCATAGGACTCGAACTCGCGCAGGCGCGCGCCGACGAGGGCCGCGCCGCGGGTGGAGAAGTCGTACTCGTACAGGTCGGTGCGCACGCGGATCGTATCGGGTTCGAAGCCTACGGCCCCGGAGGCTCCGACCACGACGTCAGCCGCCGTGTCGGAAGGGGCCGGTAACTCGGCGGCGCCCGGTGCGGCCTGGCCGGCGGTGTCGCTCGCCGGCGCGGAACTGTCGACCACGGCGGTCGTGTCCCCGGCCGGGATCGACCGCGGAGGCGGCGCCGTCGGGAACAGCACCTGTACCAGGAATATCAGGCCGATCGAGAGCACGACGGCCAGCAATACGCGTCTTTCCATTCAGCTATCGGGTTTCTGGTCCGAGGGGGATCCGGTCTCCGGGACGGGGTCGAAGCCCGACCCGCCGAACGGATGGCAGCGCGAGAGACGGCGCAACGCCATCCAGCTACCGCGACCGGCACCGTAGCGCTCGATCGCGATCCGCGCATACTCCGAGCAGGTGGGCTCGTATCGGCACGACGGGGGCAACATCGGCGAGATCGCCGTCTTGTAGATCCGGAGCAATGCCAGTAGAACCCGCTTCGTCACGACACGCATTCCCGGAGCTCGACCTGCAGCTCCTCGAACGTGCGCTGATAGGCGGAGCGCCGGGCGCGTACCAGCACGTCCATGCCCGCATCCCGATCGCGCGCCCCGGGAAGCCAATCCGTCCGCAGGAGCTCGCGCAGGCGCCGGCGCAGGCGGTTCCTGTCGACGATCGTATGGCCGTGACGCGGGACGACGACCCCGATTCGGGGCTCCCGGCCCGCGGGTGCGGGGCGGAGATAAGCTTCGAGGGAGCCGCTGGTACGGCGCCGACCCTCGCGGAACATCGCACGAATGTCGCTCGTGCGACGCAGGCGGGCTGATTTCGGAAGCGAACGCCGGCGGGTCACGGCGCGAAACGCCGGACTCCGCTCAGGCGCGGTGCTTGCGACGGACCTCGTCGCTCACCGTGAGCGAATGGCGTCCCTTCTTGCGGCGGCGGGCCAGGACCTTTCGGCCGGCCTTCGTCTTCATCCTCGCGCGGAAGCCGTGATCCTTCAAGCGCTTCCGTCGACTCGGGTTTCTGTATGTCGGCTGCATGGCCTGTCGTCTCCGTTACCTTCGAGCTGCTGCGGGCTCCCACCGGTCTGGAAAAGCCTCTAAGGTTAGACGGATCACCCGATTCTGTCAAACTTTTTCCCCCGAACAGCCGGGGTGGCCGGCGGCGCACGGGGTGGCCGAGCTCGACCCCGCGGAAGCATTCGTTGACTCTGTGGAAAACTTCCTCTAAGATCCGTCCCCCGCTAACCCCCGGACCCCTGTCGACCAGGACCACAAGACCGCATGGAACTCACGGCTTCGGAAGCCTGGACCTCGATCACCGCCGCTGCGCGGGAGGTCCTGCCGGAGCAGGCCATCAGGACGTGGCTGGCCTCGACCGAAGCCGTGGCGCTCGACGAAGAGACGCTCGTCGTCGCCGCACCCACCCGCTTCGCGGTCGAGTGGATCGAAGACAAGTACGGGACCCTGCTCCGCCAGCTCGCCGAGCGTGAGTTCGGCGACACGTTCACGCTGCGCTTCGAACACCGCGGCCAGGGAGGCGGCAGCGACCGCCTGGACTTTCCCGAGCTCGGCGGAGCGGCGGCCGCCTCCGAGGCGGGCGCGGGCCCGGTCGCGGAAAGCGGCTCGGCCGCCGACGGCGGAGCTCCCGCCCCGCCCCCGTCCACCGCCACCCGAACGCCGGAGCAGGGAGCTCGGACCGCGGGCCTGAACACTCGATACACGTTCGACCGGTTCGTGGTGGGCAATAACAGCCAGCTCGCGGCCGCCGCGTGCCGGGGCGCGGCCGACAGCCCGGCAAAGCTGTACAACCCCCTGTTCATCTACGGCGACACGGGACTCGGGAAGACTCACCTGATGCACGCCGTCGGCAACGAGATCCTCCGCCGCAACCCCGCGGCGCAGGTCGCGTACGTGCCGTCAGAGCAGTTCACGAACGAGATGATCTCGGCCATCCAGGGCGGGCGCACGGCGGAGTTCCGCCAGCGCTATCGTCAGATCGACGTCCTCCTGGTCGACGACGTCCACTTCCTGGGCAACAAGGAAGGGACGCAGGAGGAGTTCTTCCACACGTTCAACTCGTTGTACGACGCCCACCGGCAGATCGTCGTCACCAGCGACCGCCCTCCCCAGGAGATCCCGGGACTACAGGAGCGTCTCGTTTCCCGGTTCGAGTGGGGGTTGGTCACCGACATCAAGCCGCCCGACTTCGAGACGCGAGTCGCGATCCTCCAGAAGAAGGCTGCCGAAGACGGTCTCACGATGGAGGAGGAGGTCATCGAGTTCATCGCCCGCAACCGGAAGACCTCGGTCCGCCAGCTGGAGGGCGCCGTCATCAAGTTGCTGGCCTACAGCTCGCTGACTCGACGCGAGATGACGCTCGAGCTCGCTCGCGAGGCCCTCGGGCCGCGCGAGGGCGAGGAGGAGGACGAAGGAGCGACGCCCGAGGAGATCCGCAAGCGCACCGCCGAGGTTTGGGGCGTCACCGTCGAGAACCTCGTCTCGAAGCGGCGAACGAAGAACTTCACCGTGCCGCGGCAGATCGCGATGTACATCATCAAGACGCTCCTCGATCTTCCGTATACGGAGATCGGGGGATTGTTCGGGGGCCGGGACCACTCCACCGTGATCCACTCGGTGAACAAAGTGGAGGCCGACATGGCGAGCGACCCCGAGCTCCGGCGGCGCGTCCAGAAGCTGAAGGACGAATTCGGACGCCGTTGAGGGACGTGGAGAGGTTCGGGGATACGCCGCGGGTTCGGCGTGGAAACTCGCGCGAGGGGCGCTCGGCGGTGGATGGACGTGGACGCGGGCGGTAGTTTCCCCCGAAGCTTCGACGAGGCGTGGAAGACCGAGAAGCCGGTAACGACAGGGTGGAACGTCGGGCTGCGGCCAGTTATCCACGTTTCAACCGTGCCTACTACTTCTGCTGTTGAGTTATATAACCAGAGGCAACAACGGACCTTCGGCGGGAAAACCCCGGGGGCCTCGCTGAATCGGGAGACAATGGGATGAAGCTTTCCGTCACGCGCGACAACCTGCACGCGGGCCTGGGAGCCGTGTCGGCGACGATTCCGACCAAGACCACGCTGCCGGTCCTCTCGAACATCCTGCTGCGGGCCGAGGACGGACGACTCTCTCTCAGCGGAACCGACCTGGACATCTCGGTGAGCGTGACGATCGAAGCGGACGTCAGCGAGCCGGGATCCGTCACGGTACCCGCCCGGAAGTTCGCGGAGATCGTGCGCGAACTCGCTTCCGCACCAGTTCACGTCGAGGTGGACGGGGTCGAGATCCGCATCGAGAGCGGGAAGAGCCGGTTCAAGCTGTTCGGCCTGGCGCCGGACGAGTTCCCGAGCGCTCCCGAAGTGGATTTCGAGGACAGCTGGAAGATGGATGCGGGCATGGTGCAGGAATTGATCACCCGCACCTCGTTCGCCGTATCGACGGAAGAGAGCCGTCCGATCCTCAACGGGGTCCTCTGGCAGCTGCGACCGGACAGCGCCGCGATGGTGGCGACGAACGGACATCGCCTGGCGAAGATGACGATCGAGCTCAAGGGAGACGGGACGCCGCCGGAAGCCGACCTGATCGTGCCGCCGAAAGCACTCCAGCAGGTGCAGCGCCTGTTCGACAGCGAAGGTGAGCTCGAGCTCGCCCACTCGCGGAACCACCTGGCGTTCCGGTCTCCGACCCGCCTCGTGTACACGCGATTGATCGAGGGACCTTATCCCAACTATCAGCAGGTGATCCCCACCGACAACGACAGGATCGCGACCGCGAACCGCGACGCCCTGGCGGCCGCGATCCGTCGCATGGCCGTCGTGGCGAGTGATCAGACTCATCGGGTACGAATGAGCTTCACGAACGGGAAGCTGTCCTTCAAGGTGCAGACACCCGACCTCGGGGAAGCCGAGGAAGAGATGGCGATCGACTACAAGGGCGACGCCCTCGAGATCGGATTCAACGCCAACTATCTGCTCGAAGTGCTGAAGTACATGCCCGATGAAGACGTCATCCTGCAGTTCAAGGCCCCCGAACGGGCGGCGACGTTCCTGCCGGCCTCCGGGGCGCCGGACTACCTGTGCCTGGTGATGCCGCTCCGACTGCTCGATTGATGGAAGAAGTTCCCGACGGATTCGCATGGGAGCCGACGGCGACGCCGGCCCCGGAGCGCACCCCCTGGGAGCAGGAAGACGCCTCGTTTCCAGCCGATCTCTTCCGGAGCTGGATCGACTGCCTGACACGTCCGTCGGAGTTCTTCGAGAGCCTCGATCCCGACGCGCCGTTCGCGCGACCCTACCTCTTCTTCCTGGTCGCGGTCGTGCTGGGCAGCGGGCTCGGCGCACTCTCCACGCAAGCGGTGCTCGGCGCCTGGACCGCCGAGTATTACGCCGCGCAGGGCGTGTCGCCGCCGGGTCCGGCGTGGGCCCTGTTCACCTTCTTCCTCTCCCCGTTCGTCGGCACGATGGCGCTGGCCCTAAACACCGCGTTCGTCCACGTGGGCGTGCGGCTGTTCACCGAGCGCCCCAAACCGATCGGCATGACGGCCCGCACGCTCTGTTACGTGGCCGCGCCGCAGGTCCTGGCGCTCGTGCCGTTCATCGGCTGGGTGGTCGCTCCCATCTGGGGACTGGTGATCACGGTGATCGGGGTCCAGCGCACGCACGACACGACGGTGGGCCGGAGTCTCGCCGCCGTCCTGATCCCGCCGATCGTGTTCTGGTTCGCGATCGGGATGCTGTTCGCGATGCTGGTGGTGTTCGTGGTCCTCGCTGCCGGAGGTCCGGCGTGACGGAATCCGGGAAAGAAGCATCGGGTGGCCTCGAAGCCCAGCGGGCGGTGACCGAGCACATCGAGCGCGAGGAGTTCGCTCGCGGCAACATCGCGGCCGACGAGACGCCGGCCGCGCCGCGTGACGCGGCGACGATCGTTCTCGGCCGGGAAACGTCCGCGCCGGGTTTCGAGGTGCTGCTGCTCAAGCGTCCCGCCACGGCCCGCTTCGCGGCCGGCGCGTACGTCTTCCCCGGCGGGAAGATCGACCCGGGAGACGCGGACCCCGGACTGACGGAACGGATGCCCAGGACGGGGCGCGACGCCGAGCCGGCCGCCGTCCTCGCGGCCCTGCGCGAGCTGTTCGAGGAGACGGGGTTGCTCCTGGCGGACCGCCGCCCTTCGCCGGACGAAGAGGCAGGGCTGCGGGCCGCGCTGCTGGCGGACCGCCGGACCTTCGGTGACGTGGCGCGCGAACACGACCTTCGTTTCAACGAGACCCACGTCTGCTACTTCGCGCGCTGGATCACCCCGAAGCGATTCGCGCGGCGCTACGACACCCGCTTCTTTCTGGCCGAGCTGCCGCCGGACCGAGGACGTTTCGAGCCCGAGCTCACCGGGGAGATCGCCGGTTCGGTGTGGGTGACGCCCGGAAGGGCGGTCGAGCTCTTCCGCACGGGCCGTCTGCCGATGCTGTTTCCGACGCGCGTCACCCTGCAGGCGCTGTCGCAGTTCACGGAGATCTCCGCCGTGTTCGAGCGTTACGCGACGCACCGGGTGGAGCCGGTGACGCCCCGTCTGCTGATCCGGGGCGACTCGATCCGACCCGTGCTGCCGGGCGACCCGGAGTACGAAGAAGCCGATGGCTGAGATCCGCGGCGCCTCCGCTCCCGAGCGCCGGGGATGGGCGCCCGATCTCGAGATCGTACGGGCCGACAACGCCTCGCCGATGACGCTGGACGGAACCCGTTCCTACGTCCTCGGCCGCCACCGGGTCGCGATCATCGATCCCGGGCCCGACGACCCCCGCCAGCTCGACGCCCTGGCCGCCGCCGTCGACGGGCGACCGGTCGGCGTGATCCTCCTGACGCACGCGCACGGCGACCACGCGGCCGGCATGCGCGCCGCGATCGACCGGTTCGGGGCCGAGCCGGCCGGCTCTCCCGACACGCTCCGCCGGCTCGGATTGGACGGCATCGCGCTGGCGGACGGCGATACGCTGTCCATCGAACCGGAGGACCATGACGGCCCGGAGACGCGCGTCACGGCCCTCCACACTCCGGGCCACTCCGCCGACCACGTGTGCTTCCTGGCCGAGCCGGGCCGCCGGCTGTTCACGGGAGATCTCGTGCTGGGTGAAGGCTCCAGCGCCATCCTGCACCCGGACGGCTCGGTGGCCGATTGCCTGGCCAGCCTGGCCCGGCTGGTCGCCCTGCGCCCGGCCCTCTTGCTCCCGGGTCACGGCCCTCCCGTCCGGGACGCGACCCGACGCCTGGAGGCCTATCGGCGGCACCGCCTCGAGCGCGAGGCCCAGGTGCGGGAGGCCCTGGGCCGGGGCGCCGGGAGCGTGACGGAGGTGCGCGACGCCGTGTACGGAGAGCTGCCGGCCGGCCTGCGGTGGGCCGCCGACGCCTCGGTGGCGGCCCACCTCGCGGCCCTCGCCGCGCGGGGTGAGCAGGTGCCGCCCTACGAAGGGTTCGGGGCGATGGAGGAGGACCATGCGTGACGCGGATGCGGGCGGAAAGGTCGCCCTCGGGGTCGTCTTCATCACCGTCCTGCTCGACCTGATCGGCTTCGGCATCGTCCTGCCGCTCGTCCCGTACTACGCGAGCGACATGGGCGCGACTCCCCTGATGGTGGGGATCGTGATCGCCTCGTATTCCCTGATGCAGCTGCTGTTCTCCCCGGTCTGGGGCAGCCTGTCGGATTTCTACGGCCGCCGTCCGCTCCTGATCCTCGGGCTGTTCGGGTCGGCCGTCTCCTACCTCGTGTTCGGCCTCGCCTCCACGGTCGCCGTGCTGCTCGTATCCCGAGTCCTCGGCGGGATCATGGGAGCCACGGTTCCCGTCGCGCAGGCGATCGTGGCGGATTCGACGACGCCCGAACGACGGGCGCGCGGCATGGGGATGATCGGCGCCGCCTTCGGCCTCGGTTTCGTGTTCGGACCCGCGATCGGCGGGGGACTCAGCCACTGGGGATACTCGCTTCCCGGCTACGTGGCGGCCGGAATCACCGGCCTCAACGCGATCGCGGCCATCTTCCTGCTCCCCGAGTCGTTGCCGGCCGAGGAACGGTCGCGCGAGGCCGGAGGCTGGGAGGCGCTCGTGTCGCGCTTCCGGTCGGCCCGCCGGCTGCTCGCGCGCTCGGCCCTGAACCGCCCGATCTTCGTGCTCTTCCTCGTCACGTGGGG
>JASFRN010000052.1:0-17644 GCA_050114915.1 Gemmatimonadales bacterium
TACATGTGCGACGTCGACGTGTTCGTGATGCCGGTGTTCGACGAGGAGCTCACGAGCGCGTGTCTCGAGGCGATGGTGGCGGGTCGTCCCGTCGTCATGCCGACGCGCGCTTCGACCGCCGACGGCGACGCGCCCGGGCCTGTCCGGGTGAGCGCGCGCGACCCCGAGGCGCTGGCCGAAGCGATCGCCGGCCTGCTGTCGGATCGCGGCAGGTACGAGCGCGCCGTCTCCCGGGGGCGCGCCTTCGCACGCCGCCACGGCGGGGCGGATCTCGTGGGGCGCACGCTGGCCGCTTACCGCCGTGTCGCCCGGCCCCGGCGGCACCGGGCGGCGTCGTGAACCCGCTGCGGGAGACGAGCGAGTACCTGGCCGCGCGGGCCGTGGTCGGGGCGGTCGGCGCGCTCCCGGCCGGGGCGGCGCTTCGTCTGGGCGGCTGGCTGGGGGCTGCCGCCCGGCTGGGAGCGGACCGGCGGGAGATCGTGCGCAGGCAGATCGCAGCGGCGTTTCCCGGGCGCGATGCGGCCTGGGTCGAACGCACGGCGCGGGGCGCCTATCGGCACTTCGGCCGCGAGATGGTCGAGATGGCCCGCCTGCAGGAGGCCGGGACCGGCGAGCTGAGCGGGCGATGCGACGCCGACGACACCCTCGAGGAATGGATCGATCGGATGGCGTCGGGCGTCGGGACCCTGATCGTGACGGGCCATCTCGGGAATTGGGAGATCGCGGGCGCCTACCTGGCCTCGCGCGGCGTGCCCCTCGCCGCGATCGTCAAGCGGCAGAGCAACCGGAAGTTCGACGCGTGGCTCGCCGCGAGTCGCCGCCGGGTCGGAATGGAGCTGGTCTACAGCGACGAGGCTCGTCGTGCGGTGCCGCGTTTGCTGGGGCGGGGCCGCTCGATCGCCATCGTCGCCGACCAGGACGCCCACGACCGGGGCCTCCTGGTGACGTTTCTCGGTCGCCCGGCGTCCACCTTCCGGGGGCCGGCCCGCCTCGCCCTCTCGACCGGGGCGCCGCTGCTGTTCGGCGCCGCCGTGCGGGAGGGACGCGGCTACCGGATTTCCACCGACCTCGTGCGGCCGGCGGGGGCGCAGGCGCCCGCTCCCGGCACGGGTGCGTACGAGCGGGCGGAGCGGCGAATCACGGAGGCCTGGGTCGAGCGTCTCGAACGGCAGGTACGGGCCCGCCCGGAGCAGTATTTTTGGTTCCACCGGCGCTGGAAGAGCGGCGTCCGGCGAGCACGGAACGAGCACGGGGGGCACGGCGTACCCCATGCGAGCGACGCGGACGGCCGGGGGACGGCGCGCGGCGCGGAATCGAACCCGACGAACGAGGAGAATCCAAGTTGATCTACGTTGCGCTGCCGGCCCACGACGAACGCCACACGGTGGGCGTGCTCGTGTGGCGCCTGCGCGAGGTCTTCGCCGAGCTGGGACGCGACTTCCGCGTTCTCGCCCTGGACGACGCGTCGAGCGACGGGACGGCCGAGGTCCTCGAACCGTACGACCGCGTGGCCCCGCTGACGATCCTGCGCAACGAGACGCGACAGGGATATGCGGCCTCGCTCGAGCGCATCGTGCACGAGGCGCTCCGTTCCTCCTCGTACCACAAGCGGGACGGGCTGCTCGTCATGCAGTCCGATTTCACCGACGATCCGGCCAGCGTGCCGGAGCTCATCCGCCGCTTCCAGGGCGGGGCGGACCTCGTGGCGGGGGTGCGCAGCGATCTCTCGATGGCGCCCCGCAGCACCCGGGCGTTGCGGCTCGGAGCGCGATGGCTGGCGCGTCCGCCCGGCGTGCCCGACGGCCTCAGCGATCCGTGGAACGGTTTCCGGCTCTACCGCCTCGCGGTGCTGCGGAGGGCTCTCGGCGAGCTGGCCGAGGGCGAGCGCCTGATGACGGAAGACGGATGGGCGGCGAACCTCCAGCTGTTGCTGCGAGTCGCGCCGCACCTGCGGCAGTGGGACGAAGTGGACGTGCCGTTCGACCTCGGCCGGCGGTACCGTGAGAGTCGGTTCGACGCCTGGGGCGAGATGCGGTCGCTGTACCGGGCGGCCCGGCACGCACGTCGGACGAATCTCGGCGTCGTCGCGGAGTCGGCGTGACGCCGATCGTCCGCGGCACGACGCTCGCCATGCTGGCGCCGCTCGCGGTGCTCGGCTCGCCGAACCGCGAGCCGGAGGGCCGCGGCGCGGTCACCGGAGCGCCGTCTACCGTGGCGGCGCAGACGGCACCGGACACGTTGGAGGCCTGGCACTTTCCGGTGGGCGAGCGGATGGAGTACTCGGTCACCTGGGGCGGCGCGCGCATCGGCAAGAGCGTCATGCGGGTGGAGGCAATCGACACGATCTCGGGCGTGCCCGCTTACCGGGCGTCGCTGGAGACCGAGGGAGGACCGCCGTTCTATCGCCTGCACGACAAGCTGACGAGCTGGATCCAGCCGGCCCCGTTCGCGACCCTTCGCTTCGATCAGCGCCTCCGCCAGGGCGGCTATCATCGCGACCGCCGGCACGTGATGGATCTCCGCGCGCTCACCTACACGCGCTACGACCTGCGCGACGGTCGCTTCGAGGCGAACGAGGAGGAGAGCGACGTGTCGATCCCGCCCGGCGCGCTCGACGACGTCTCGTACTTCTATTTCGCCCGGCTTTCCGCCCTGGAGGTCGGGGCGCGATACGAGTACGAGCGCTACTTCAAGGAAGACAGCAACCCCGTCATCCTCGAGGTGCTGCGCCGCGAGCGGATCCGCGTGCCCGCCGGCACGTTCAACACGATCGTCGTGCGCCCGATCATCAAGACGGGCGGAATGTTCGCCGAGGGCGGCGAGGCCGAGCTGTTTCTCACCGACGACGATCGGCGGATCCCCGTGCGCGTCAAGACCCGCATGTCGATCGGGACCGCGAACTTCTATCTGACCGAATACGACCCGGGGACGCCGGGTGCCCTGATCCCGGCGGACGCCCCGGCGATCGAACCGGGCAGCTCCGTGGCAGACTCCACGCCGGCTGACTCCACCGCGGCGCCGGGGGTCGGCCCGTGAGCCGCCCGCCTCGCGACGAACGCGCCGGGCTCCGGCGCGTTCCGGTGGCCGCACGCCCCGACAAAGTCGGCGCGGGAGACTTCGCCGCGCCGCCCGTACCCGGCGGCAGCTTCGCCGAGTTCCTCGACTCGCTGCCGCACATCCTGCAGGCCGACGCGTTTCGCGCCGTGGCCACGGCCGTGGCCACGGCGGCGGCGCGACGCCGCACCTGCCTGTGGATGCTCGGGGGCCACGTCGTGAAGACGGGGCTCAGCCGCGTCCTGATCGACCTGATGGAGCGGGGAGCCGTCACTCACGTCGCGGTCAACGGATCCACGGTCATCCACGACTACGAGACCTGCCGCTGGGGCGGGACGTCGGAGGACGTCGAGGCCGGCCTCGCCGACGGGACGTTCGGCATGGCGGAGGAGACGGGCCGGGACATGAACCTGGCGATCCGCCGGGGCGTCGACGCGGACCTCGGCCTCGGCGAGGCCCTGGCCGAGGACCTCGCGGCGCGGGACGACAACCGCTATCCGGACCTGTCGCTGCTGCTCGCGGCCCGCCGCCTCGGAGTGCGCATTACGGTGCACGCCGCGATCGGCGCGGAGATCATCCATCAACACCCCGAGGCGGACGGAGCGGCGATCGGCGAAACCTCGTACCGCGATTTCCTGGCGCTTTCCCGGGCGATCGGCGGCCTGGACGGCGGCGGGGCGGCCCTCAATGTCGGTTCGGCGGTTCTCATGCCGGAGGTGTTCCTCAAGGCCCTCACGATCCGGCGCAATCTCAGCGGCGGACGGCCCCGGGAGTTCGTGACCGCCGACTTCGACATGATCCGGCATTACCGTCCCCGCGTGAACGTGGTGGAACGTCCGACACGTACGGGTGGCGGGCAGGGATATCAGATCACGGGCCACCACGAGATCATGGTCCCGCTGCTCGCGTGGGCGATTGCCGAGGCCCTCGCGGCGGACCCCGACGCCGGCTGAGGCGGCCCCCGCCACGTCGTGGTCGACCGGTTTAGGCCGGATTTTCGGGCTTTGCGCGGTCCGGGCGTCGGGAATATATTCGGCCACCGACAGGGGGGTGCCCGCCCCTCGCAGACTCGCCAACAAGGATGACGGCGTTTGGGATCGTCGAAGTACAAGCCGACCAGCATGGAGATGGCTCGCGACGAGCTGTTCAGTCATATACGCCGCTGCGGGGTTCTCGAAGCCGGCAGCGACGAGCGCTCGGAGTGGATGGAGGACACGGTCGGGTACCTGGGTGAGCGCTACCCCGATCTCAGCGAGGGCGAGCTGGCCGAGCTCTCGAAGATCGGCCACCGCTACTGCAAGCCAGCGATTCCGCACGGTCCCGTCGACCCGGAAGGCGACGCGGCCGGCGCCTAAACCCAACGAGGTCAGCCTCAAACTGGAACTTCCTTTACGCCGCTCCCGGCCGGGCCGATGACCACGGCGCTCAAGCTGCTCGCCGTCCTCGTGCTCGTCCTCGCCAACGGGTTCTTCGTGGCCGCGGAGTTCGCACTCGTATCGGTCCGCCGTACCCGCATCGACGAGCTCGTCGAACAGGGCGATCGGCTCGCCCTGCAGGTGCGGAAGGCGCACTCGAATCTCGACCGCTCGATCTCCGGCACGCAGCTCGGGATCACGCTCGCCTCGCTGGGCCTCGGCTGGATCGGCGAGCCGGCGCTGGCCCACCTGATCGAAGGCGCGTTCGCGGGCCTCGGCTCTCCGTGGACGGCCGTGGCCACCCACGGCACGGCGGTGGCGATCGCGTTCTCGATCATCACATTCCTGCATATCGTGCTCGGCGAGCTCGCCCCGAAGTCTGCGGCCCTCGTGCGCCCGGAGACGATCAGCCGCTACGTGGCGGGCCCCCTGAACCTGTTCAACTTCGTGACGGCGCCCGCCATCTTCGTGCTAAACGGCGCCGCGCAGATCTTCCTGCGACTGGTGGGCGGAGGCGCCCTGGGGACTCACGAGCGTGTACACAGCCCGGAAGAGATCCGCATGCTTCTCGGCCAGAGTCGGGCCGAGGGCGTCGTGGAGATGGACGAGGAGGCGATGATCCACGGGGTATTCGAGCTCACCCACACGATCGCGCGCGAGGTGATGACACCGCGGCCCGACATCGTGGCCTTCCCGCACGACACGCCGCTGCAGGAGGTCCTCACGACGGCTGCCCAGACCGGGTTCAGCCGCTTCCCGGTCTACCGCGAGTCGATCGACGACGTGGTCGGGATCGTGCTGGTGAAGGATCTTCTCCGTTGGGTGGGGACGGCCGCGAAGTCCGAATTCCGGCTCGAGCGCGTGATGCGGCCGCCCTTCTTCGTCCCGGACAGCAAGCCGGTCGACGATCTGCTCGCGGAGCTGCGGCACCAGAAGGTGCACATGGCGATCGTGGTCGACGAGTTCGGGGGCACCGACGGCGTGGTGACCCTCGAGGACCTGGTGGAGGAGATCGTCGGCGACATCTTCGACGAGCACGACATCGCGCGGGCGGAGATCGAGGTTCTCGGCGGCGGCCGCGTACGGGTCGAGGGCGGGGCGTCGCTCGAGGACCTGCTGGAAGAGTTCGAGCTGGGTGACGTGGAGGAGTCCGAAGAGTACGATACCGTAGCGGGTTACGTGATCGGCCGCCTCGGCCGGATCCCGGCGCCCGGTGAGCGGGTGGCGATCGGCAGCGCGGAACTGGAGGTGATCGAGACGCAGGACCAGCGTGTCACGAGGCTCGAGTTGCGGCTGGACGGCGCGACGACGGGCGAAACGTCCGAACCTGTTCTGGACGGAGAGCGAGACCCAAGATGAGCACCGGATTCTGGAGCGCGGAGGAGTACGACCGACGGGCCCAGGAGCGCTACGAGGCAGGCGACTACGACGCGGCGCTCGATATCCTGCAGGAAGGAACCAGCCTGTACCCCGACGCGGTCGAACTGCGCGTGTCGCTCGGCTTCACGCAGATGGGGCGCGAGGACTTCGTCCAGGCGCGCCGCGCCTTCCGCACGGCTCTCGCGCTCGAGGACGACCACGAGGACGCCCTGGCGGGCATCGGCGAGGCCCACCTGAAGCTCGGTGAACGGGCGCGGGGCCTGGCGGCCTTCGAGCGCGTGCTCGACCTCGGGTTCGGCCGCGACGCCGACCTGATGCTGTCGATCGGACGGGCGCTGGTCCGCGAAGATCTCCTCGATCACGCCGAGCGCTTCTTCCGACTCGCGGTCGAGGCGGACGAGGACAGCGGCGACGCGGCCGCCGACCTCGCCTACGTGGTCCACCGCCAGGGCCGCCGCACCGAAGCGCGGCGCTGGTTCAACGAGGCGCTCGAGCGCGATCCGGACAACCACGACGTGCGGGCCCTGCTCGCCCACGACCTGTACGAGGCAGGCGACCGCCGCGGGGCCCTGGCCCAGTACGAGCGCATCCCCGCCGCGGCGATGTGGGATTCGCTCACCCTGTGGCGGATCATCGAGCTCCTGCGCGCCTGCCGGAGAGAGCCCGACGACGGGGCCGCGGTCCGTCCCTACCTGCAGCGGCTCGACGAGCTGTTCGACGCCTCGACGCCGGAAGACCGGTTGATCGAAGAGGTCGTCTCCACCCTCGGCGAGGACGTGGAGCGGCCGGGAATGGGCCAGTTCGACCTCTTCCGGCCGGGCGCGGAGAGCGTGGCCGGCCGGGCGGAGCCCTCCGGCCGTGACTGGAACGGCGTCGTGCGCCTTCTCTGCCGCATGTCGTCGAATCCCGACCGCACGGTCGAGCAATTCATGGAAGACACGGCGCACCGCGTCCAGGCCGCGACCGGGCTCGCCCTCCCGACCGATGACGCCGGGGCCTTTCTCGAGGCCTCGGTGCGGGCCGGCGTGCTCCGGCTGGACGATTGGAATCACGGGCGGGCGCCATGAGCGAAGGGTTGGCCACGCTGCTGCGTCGCCGGATGGCGGACGAGCAGGTCGGGACGTCGGATCCGATCGCGGTCGCCGAGCTGCACAAGCGGCTGCTGCCATACCACGTGTGCCGGGACCGGTTGGGCTACGCGACGAAGGCGGAGTACGACCTGGCCCTGCTGCAACTCCTGGCCGACGACCGGCGCCTCGCCGTGTCGGAACCCGCGCTGCGGGAAGCCGTGCGGGCGGAGATCCGCCACCCGGAGCCGGGACTCGCTTTCCTGCACCGATTCGCCGCGTCCGAGGTCCGGGTGCTCGAACGACCGGAGGCGCCGCCGGATTCGGATGGCGGGGCGGACGAAATCGACCCGGCCGGCGCCCCACTCGATCGCACGCCCGAGGCCGCGGGCTGTCGCAGCTGCGGCGCCCCGCTCCCGGCCGTCGATGGGGTGCGGTTCTGCCCGAGTTGCGGCACCGACCAGGTTCTCCCGACCTGCGACGCGTGCGACGCCGAGGTAGACGACGGCTGGAGCTACTGCGCGTTCTGCGGGGCCTCGCTCGACGCCGACGCGTCCTGATCCTGCTTCCGGCGCGGCATCGGCTGGTCCATCGACGAAGCCTCCCGTAGATTCGGGGACCCGGAAGCCGCCGGAATTCGGCGTGCGCCGGTTTCGACCGGTCTTCCAGGAGCCCGTGGATTCAGAAATCAAAGGAGTCGGAATACTGATGAGGAACAGACAGTGGATGGTGCTGTTCACGGTCGCCGCGCTCGGCGTGGCGGCTTGTGGAGGCGACGCGAATGGCAGCGATTCGATGTCGGAGATGAACGACGCGTCGCAGATGGCCGACAACATGGACGGTCAGATGGGCGAGCAGATGGCCGACCAGGGCGCGTCGGAGATGGCCGATCAGGGCGCGGCCGCCGAAAGCGGTGCGAGCGACGTCACGGCCCAGGAGCTGCCCGACGGCGTAACGATGGCGATGGTCCAGGAAGGCGACCAGATCTTCCACGGCGCCGGCATCTGCGCCTCGTGCCACGGGCCGAAGGGGACGGGACTCCCGAACCTGGGGGCGAACCTCACGGACTCCGAGTGGCTGCACTCCGACGGCAGCTACGACGCGATCGTGAACACGATCATGCACGGGGTCACGGCCGAAGAGTCCACTTCCGGCGTGCCGATGCCGCCGAAGGCTGGCACGAACATCACCGACGACCAGGTGAAGGCAGTGGCCGCCTACGTGTGGACGCTGAGCAAGTAAGACCCGGTCGGGTCGTACGCGACGAGAAGGCCGGCGGCCCACTGGGTCCCGGCCTTCTCGCCGTACAGGCAATGACGCACGGGAGGTGCGGGTGATCCGAGTCGGCCTGCTGCCGGGTGACGGTGTCGGGCCCGAGGTGGTGCGCGAGGCGCGACGAGTGCTGGAAGCCGTCGGCCATGCGGGCCTCGCGGAGCTCGCGTTCCGCGCGTTTCCGCACGGGGCGGATCACTGGCTGGCGACGGGCGAAACCCTGGGTGACGAGGCGTTCGCCACCCTGCGGGACGAGACGGATGCCATTCTGCTCGGCGCCGTCGGGGATCCGCGGGTCCCCGACAACCGCCATGCGCACGACATCCTCCTGGGGCTGCGGTTCCGTCTCGACCTCTACATCAACTTCCGCCCGGCTCGCCTTCGCAGTCCGGCGCTGTCGCCGCTGCGGCGCGCGGACCGGGCCGAGATCGATCTCGTGATCTTCCGCGAGAACACCGAGGGGGCGTACATCGGGGCCGGCGGGGGTCTGCGGGAGGGAACCCCCGGGGAGATCGCCCTGGGCGAGAACGTGGCGACGCGTTACGGCGTCGAGCGGATCGTACGGGCCGCCTTCGAGTACGCCGAACGTACGGGACGCGGCCGAGTCACCCTGGCGGACAAGGCGAACGCGATTCCGTCCGTCTACGGGCTGTGGCGGCGCGTGTTCGGCGAAATCGCCGCGGAACACCCGTCGGTCGAGGCGGAGACACGGTACGTCGACGCGCTGGCGATGGAGCTGGTTCGGCGGCCGGAGCGCTTCGGGGTCATCGTCACGGACAACCTGTTCGGAGACATACTCTCCGACCTCGCGGCCGAGCTGGTCGGCGGGATGGGCCTGGCGCCCTCCGCCAACTATCGGCCGGGCGGTCCGGGACTGTACGAGCCGGTGCACGGCAGCGCTCCCGACATCGCGGGGCGCGGCGAGGCGAACCCGATGGCGGCGATCCTCTCGGCGGCGCTGCTGCTCGAGCACGAGGGCGCCGAAGAGGCCGCCCGCCGGGTGGACGCGGCCGTAACCGCAGCGATCGAGGCCGGGGTCACGACCCCTGATCTCGGCGGAACGCGTACGACGCAGGAAGTCGGCGAGTGGATCGCCGGCCGCATCGAGGAATGAATCGAACCGGCCGCCGTCCCGAGGCGGCCCACGGAGGGCATAGATATGGCCACAGCACGCGACGTAGTCTTTCTCTCGGCCGTTCGGACCCCGTTCGGCACCTTCGGCGGTAGTCTCAAGAACCACAGCGCCACGCAGCTCGGAGCCCTCGCGGCGCGGGCGGCGATCGAGCGGGCCGGCGTCGAGCCCGCCGAGTACGGGCACACCTACTTCGGCAACGTCATCCAGACGAGCGCCGACGCCGTCTATCTCGCCCGACACGTCGGTCTGGAGGCCGGACTCCCCGAGGAGGTCCCGGCGCTGACCGTGAACCGCCTGTGCGGCAGCGGATTTCAGTCGGTCGTTTCGGCCGCGGAGAACCTCATGCTCGGCGACGCGCAGGTCTGCCTGACCGGCGGGACCGAATCGATGAGCCAGGCGCCGCACGTCGTGCGGGGCGCCCGGTGGGGCCTGCGGCTCGGTCCGGCCACGCCGTTCGAGGACTCCCTGTGGGAGGCCCTGACCGATACCCAGTGCGGGTTCTCGATGGCCCAGACCGCCGAGAACCTGGCGGAGGAATACGACCTCTCCCGCGAGGACGTGGACCGCTACGCCGTGCGGAGCCAGAAGCTCGCGAAGGCGGCCTGGGACGAAGGCCGTTTCGACGCCGAGATCGTACCGGTGACGGTCGGCCGGAAGGGGAAGGAGACGTCGTTCGAGCGCGACGAGCACATACGTCCCGACACGACGCTCGAGGCGCTCTCGGGCCTGCGACCCTATTTCAAGGAAGACGGGCTCGTGACGGCCGGGAACGCGAGCGGCATCGGGGACGGGGCTTCCGCTCTCGTGGTCGCCCATGCCGACTACGCGCAAACGCACGGGCTGAAACCGCTGGGGCGACTGGTCTCGTGGGGCATCGCCGGCGTGCCGCCGCGCATCATGGGCATCGGGCCGGCTCCGGCCGCCCGACAGGCGCTCGAGCGCGCCGGACTCGAGCTCTCGGACATCGACCTGATCGAGGTCAACGAGGCTTTCGCGCCTCAGTACTGCGCCGTCGAGAAGGAGTTGGGCCTCGATCGCGACAAGGTCAACGTCGACGGCGGCGCGATCGCGCTCACCCATCCGCTGGGTGCCACCGGCGCACGGATCACCACGCACCTGCTGCACGAGATGAAGCGGCGGGGAGGCGGGCTGGCCCTGGGATCCGCCTGCATCGGCGGCGGCCAGGGCATCGCCGTGATCCTCGAGGTCGACTAAGAAGCCCCGACGGGCTTCCCGGACGCGGCCTTCCGGGCCGCAGGGAGATTACCATGGACGTGATCCTCGCGGTCGTTGCGGGCCTCGGCGCCGCGGCGCTCGCCACGAGCCTGCGCATCCTGCGCGAATACGAGCGGGCCGTGGTGTTTCGGCTCGGGCGCGTCCGGCCGCTCCGCGGTCCGGGACTCGTATTCCTGGTTCCGTTCGGTGTCGAGCGAATGGTGCGGGTCAGCCTGCGGATCATCGCGATGGACATCCCCCCGCAGGACGTCATCACCCGCGACAACGTGTCGGTGAAGGTGAACGCGGTGCTCTATTTCCGCGTCCACGATCCGTCGAAGGCGGTGCTGGAGATCGAGGACTACCTGTTCGCGACCTCGCAGCTCGCCCAGACGACCCTGCGCTCCGTGATCGGGCAGGCCGAGCTCGACGAGCTCCTCGCCGAGCGCGAGAAATTCAACCACATCCTGCAGGAGATCATCGACGAGGGGACGGACGTGTGGGGCATCGACGTCACCGGAGTGGAGGTGAAGGACGTCGACCTCCCGCAGGAGATGAAGCGGGTGATCGCGCGACAGGCCGAGGCCGAGCGGGAGCGGCGGGCGAAGGTGATCAACGCCGAGGGCGAGCTGCAGGCCGCGGCGCGCCTGAAGGACGCCGCCCGGCTGCTGAGCACGCACCCGGCCTCGCTGCAACTGCGCTTCCTGCAGACGGCGACCGAGATCGCGGCCGAGAACAACTCGACGACGCTCTTCCCGCTGCCGGTCGACCTGCTGGCGCCGTTCCGTGCGCAGCCCGTTCCGGAGGACGCCGGGGATGAGCTCGAGACTCTCGAAGAGCTCGAGGCGCGCGCGAAGAAATCGGCGGACGAAGCCACGGGAATGACGGCGGAGCTCACGAGCCGGCTCGCCGGCATGGGGCTGATCGCCGGCGCGGAGGCGGCCACGCGGGCCGAGCGGAAGCGGCGCGAGACCGAGGAGGCCGGACGCCCGGACGCGTCCGCGGAACCTCCGGAAGCGCGCGAGCTGGAGGACGACGAGGGCTAGGCGGCGGATGAGCCCGCACGACGACGACCTCCCGCGGCCCCCGGCCCGTCTCTCCTCGGAAGAGCTCGAGCGGGTGATCCGGCGTGCCGCCGAGCTGCAGACGGCACGCGAGGCGCTGCCCGAGCAGCTCGACGACCAGGAGGTGCTGCGGATCGGCGCCGAGGTCGGGCTGCAGGAGTCGCACGTCCGGCGGGCGCTTCTCGAGTTGCGCGCCGAGGCGATGGTTCCCGAGGCGCCGGACGACCGCTCGATGCCGCACCGCCTGTGGGGCGAAGCCTACGTCCAGGCTAGCCGAGTCGTGCCGGGCTCGGTCGAGGACGTGCAGGCCCGCCTCGAGGAGTATCTGCACTCCGGCGAGAGTCTCCGGCAGGTGCGGAATCGACACGGCCTGTCGATCTGGGAGCCCGCGGCCGATGTCGTGAGCCAGATTCGGCGCGGATTGGACCTATCGGGCCACGGCTACACACTCGCGCGAGCCAAGCGGCTGCAGGTGGCGACGGAACCGCTCGAGGCGGGACGGAGCCTCGTGACCGTCACGGCGGACATGCGGAACCAGCGCGCCGAGCACGGCGGCGGATTCCTGTTCGGCGCCGGCGCGACGACGCTGGGAGGATCGCTCGCCCTCACCCTGGCGGCGGGGCTGCCGGTACTCCTCGTCGTGCCCGCGCTGGGGGTGCTCACCGGTGGCGGCGGCATATGGATCGCGAAGCGCCTGCTGCGATCGGAGCGCGAGAAGATGCACCTGGCGATCGAGGGCCTGCTGGATCGCCTGGAGAGCGGCGACCGGCCTCCGGCCGGCCGCTCCGGGCTGATGGACCGCATCCAGGGACTGATCACCGAGGGTGATCGCTGACGGAACGCCGAGAACGATCAACACGAATCACGGAGGAGCATCGTGGCGGATATTCAGAAGGTAGGCGTCGTGGGCTGCGGACTGATGGGGCGGGGGATCGCCCAGGTGTGCGCGGCCGCGGGGTACGAGACGGTCGTACGCGAGATCGCGCAGGAGCCGCTGGACCGCGGCCTGGCGGCGATCGAGAAGGGCCTGGCGAAGGCGGTGGAGCGCGGCAAGATGGAGGAATCGGTGAAGGCGTCGACCCTCGACAACCTCCGCGGCACCACCGAGCTGGAGAATCTGTTCGACGCCCAGATCGTCATCGAGGCGATCGTGGAGGACATCGGGGCCAAGAACGACCTGTTCGGCAAGCTCGACGGCGGGTGCCCGGAGGGAACGATCTTCGCGTCCAACACGTCGAGCCTCACGGTGACCGAGATGGCGGCCGCGACGGACCGGCCCGACCGTTTCGTGGGCCTGCACTTCTTCAATCCGGTGCCGGTCATGAAGCTCGTCGAGGTCGTGCGCACCGGCGCCACCTCGCAGGCGACGTTCGACGCCGCTTTCGCGTTCGCCAGTTCGCTCGGCAAGGAGCCGATCGCCTGCCGCGACAACTCGGGCTTCGTGGTCAACCGGTTGCTCGTCCCCTACATGCTCGACGCGATCCGCGCCTACGAGGAAGGGATCGGCTCGATCGAGGACATCGACAAGGGGATGACCCTGGGTACGGGCTATCCGATGGGGCCGTTCACGCTCGGCGACTTCGTCGGTCTCGATACCCTCTATTTCATCACCGAGATCATGTACGACGAGTACCGCGAGAAGCGCTTCGCCTCGCCGCCGCTGCTCAAGCGGATGTACCAGGCGGGACACCACGGCCGGAAGACGGGCAGCGGATTCTACGACTACTCGGGCGATGAGCCCGTCGTCAACGAGTTCGTGAAGCGCTAGGCGCCGTGAGGGCTCTCCGTCCCGGCCGCCGTCCGCGGCGATGAGGGGACTGGTGCTCGCCGGCCCGGGCCGGGTGGAGATGCACGACGATCTCCCCGATCCGGGCATCGCGGCGCCGGGAGACGCGGTCGTGCGGGTCAGGCTGGCCGGCGTCTGCGGATCGGACCTGCATCCCTACGAAGGCCGGGAGCCGGCCGCCCCGGGGATCGTCCCGGGTCACGAGGCCGCGGGTGAGGTCGTGGAGGTCGGGGCGGCCGTCGGTCGGTATCGGCCGGGCGATCGGGTGTTTCTGCCGTTCAGCACCAGCTGCGGTCGATGCGGGCCATGCCGTCGTGGCCTGAGCGCGCGTTGCGAGGCGGGCCGGCTGTTCGGCTGGGCGCCTCCGGATGATCCCGATGCCGGCCTCGCGGGCACCCAGGCCGAGTACGTGCGAGTGCCGCATGCCGACGCCACCCTCCTCCATCTGCCGGAGGGTAGAACGGACGTGGAGGGCGTGCTGCTCGGCGACAACTTCACGACCGGATACTGGGCGGCGACGCGCGCCCTCGGAGACGCCCCGCCGCGGGCGTCCGTGGGCGTGGTGCTCGGATGCGGGGCCGTCGGCCTCTCCGCCATCGCGGCGCTGCGCCATCTGAACGGCGCGCAGGTGCTCGCCGTGGATCCCGTCGAGGCCCGGAGGACGGCCGCCGGCAGGCTGGGGGCGGTCGCGGCAGCGGAGCCGTCCGCGGCCGAGGAAGCGCTCGCCGGGCTCGACGGGTCGACCGGCGCCGCCTTCGTCGTGGAGGCGGTCGGAAGCCGGCAGGCGCGCCTGCTCGCAGTTCGGTTGGTCGCGTCGGGAGCCACGGTCTCATCCGTGGGCGTCGCCACCGACGAGTTCGGTGTTCGGCCTTCCGACCTGTACGACCGGAATCTTACCTGGCGGAGCGGACGGTGCCCCGTGCGGTCTCTGATGGACCGGGTGCTGCGCGACCTGGAGGAGGGGCTCGAGATACCCGTGGCCGTGCTCGCGCCGGGCCCGCCCGTTCCCCTCGAGGAGGGGCCTCTCGTCTACCGCCGCTTCGCCGCGAGAGAGGGAACCGGAGGCAAGCCGCTCCTGGCGCCCTGACCGTCGTGTAGTCCGCTTCCACCGGTGGCGAGAAATGCTTGAAAGTACGCGGCTTTCCGCGTTGCCGAGGGGGCGTCGCGAGGTTAGATTTCTCCTCTTGATGCAAGGCATGGCGGAGACCCTCGAAACGGCGGATCGGCAGGTCGGGAGCGCGGCGCTCCGGACGGTGTCTCTCCGTGACTTCCGGAACTTCCAGCGACTCGAGTTGAGCGTTCCCGAGGCCGGCGCGATGATCGTCGGCCCCAACGGGTCGGGCAAGTCGAACCTGCTGGAAGCGATCTACTACCTCGAGATCTTCCGGTCGTTTCGAGGCGCGCGGGATCGTGAGCTGCCGCGCTTCGGCGAAGACGTGTTCCGAATCGAGGCGACGGTGGAGCGCGGCGGCGCGACGCTCGACCTCGCGGCTGCGTGGCAGAAGTCGACCCGCAAGAAGAAGGTCGAGGTCGACGGCAACGAGCCCGAGCGGTTGTCGGATGCGCTCGGATCCCTCGGGGCCGTGGTGTTCAGCCTCGACGATGCGGAGTTGATCGGCGGATCGCCGTCCAACCGGCGGCGCTTCTTCGACATCCTGCTGTCGCTCGCGGAGCCCGGTTACGTCGGAGCTCTGCAGCGATATCGGGCCGTGCTGGAGCAGCGCAACGAGGCGCTCCGCCAGGGCCGTCTGCAGGTCGTACGGGCGTGGGCCGAAGGGCTCGTCGAACCCGGCGCCCGGCTGATGGCGGCCCGGCACGCGTGGACGCTGGAGCGAAACGAGCCGTTCGGTCGCTATCATGCCGCGACCGCCGGGGGAGCGGCGGCCGGTCTGGACTACTCGTCGACCCTCGGCGAGGTCGAGCCGCCGGAGACACCCGACGAAGCCGCGTGGGCGAGCCGGTTCCGCCAGGCGCTGGCGGCGAACGAGGAGTCGGACGCGCGTCGCGGAATGACCCAGGTCGGACCGCATCGTGACGACCTCGTGATCCGGGCCGTCGTCGACGACGGGAGCGAACGGCGGGATCTGCGCGCTTACGGCTCGGGCGGACAGCGCCGGACGGCGGCGATCGCGCTGCGGCTGGTCGAGGCGGACACGCTGCGCGATCGGTCCGGAAACGAACCGATCTATCTGCTCGACGACGTGTTCGCCGAGCTCGACCGCGAGCGCTCGGCGAGGGTCCTGGAGCTGCTCGAGGACGGCCGCTCCGGGCAGGTCGTGCTGACCGCCCCGAAGACGGTCGACCTGCCGTTGCGGGGCGGCTCGCTGGCTCGCTGGCGGATCGACGACGGACGGATTCTGACGGACGGATGACGGAGCGGATCGAAGGACTGGTAGCGGCGACGCTCGCGAAGCTCGGCATCGCCGAGCGCGTGAAGCGGGCGGAAGTGGTCGCCGACTGGGAGGGCCTCGTGGGTTCCCGCATCGCGGGCGTGGCCCGCCCCGCGGGGATCCGCGGCGACACGCTGTTCGTCGCGGTGGAGAGCGCGGCGTGGAGAAACGAGCTCAGCCTCATGCGGCCCCAGCTTCTCGCGAAGCTGAACGCGGGCCGCACGGAGGGTCGAATCGAACGAATAGTGTTCCTGCAGGGACAGGGCGGGAACCCGGAGGAGGCGGATGGCGCAGAGCAACGGTAAGGGCAAGGCGACCGGGACGTCGAAGGCCGCGAAGAAGGCGGGCGACTACACGTCCCGCCAGATCCAGGTGCTCAAGGGGCTGGAGGCCGTGCGTCTCCGCCCCGGGATGTACATCGGATCGACGTCGGCGCGGGGGCTGCATCATCTCGTGTACGAGGTGGTGGACAACTCGATCGACGAGGCGATGGCGGGCTACTGCTCGAACATCGAGGTGACGATCCACGCCGACGACTCGATCACCGTCGTCGACGACGGCCGCGGGATCCCGACCGACATCCACCCGGTCGAGAAGGTGCCCGGCGTCGAGCTCGCGCTCACCCGTCTGCACGCGGGCGGGAAGTTCGACAAGGAGACCTACAAGGTCAGCGGCGGCCTGCACGGCGTCGGCGTATCGGTCGTCAACGCCCTTTCCGAGCGGCTCGACGCGGAGGTCCACCGCGACGGCCACGTGTGGACGCAGAGCTTCGAGCGCGGCATCAAGACCGGGGACCTCGAGAAGGGGAAGAAGACGAAGCAGTCGGGCACGCGGATCCATTTCAAGCCCGACCACGAGATCTTCACCGACCTCGTGTTCAGCTGGGACACCCTGTCGAACCGGCTCCGGGAGCTCGCGTATCTGAACCGCGGCGTGAACATCACCCTGCGCGACGAGCGGTCGGACCAGGAGCAGGAATCCGTCTTCCACTTCGAGGGCGGCATCGTCGAGTACGTGGAGTACCTGCGGGGGAACAAGTCGGCCCTGCACGACGACATCATCTACCTGGCGGGCGAGCAGGACAAAGTCGACATCGAGCTCGCCATGCAGTACACCGACGCCTACAACGAGAACACGTTCACCTTCGTCAACAACATCAACACGCACGAGGGCGGAACGCACCTGAGCGGTCTCAAGGCGGCCATGACCCGCACGATCAACGCCTACGCCCAGGAGAAGAACGCGCTCAAGAAGAACGACGCGAGCCTGTCGGGCGACGACGTGCGCGAGGGTCTCGTGGCCGTGCTGTCGGTCAAGGTCCCCGAGCCCCAGTTCGAGGGCCAGACGAAGACGAAGCTGGGCAACAGCGAGGTGCGCGGCATCGTCGAGAGCCTCGTGAACGACCGGCTCGGCACCTGGCTGCTGGAGAATCCCTCGGAGGCCCGCCGGATCATCGAAAAGGCGGTCCAGGCGGCCCGGGCCCGCGAAGCGGCGCGCAAGGCCCGCGACCTCACCCGCAAGAAATCCGCGCTGGAGACCGGGATCCTGCCCGGCAAGCTCGCCGACTGCTCGAGCCGCGATCCCTCGCTGTCTGAGCTCTACATCGTCGAGGGCGACAGCGCGGGCGGTTCGGCCAAGCAAGGCCGCGACCGGGAGTTCCAGGCGATCCTGCCCCTCAAGGGGAAGATCCTCAACGTCGAGCGGGCGCGCATCGACCGGATCCTCTCCAACGACGAGATCCGGGCGATGATCACGGCGATCGGGGCGAACATCGGCGACGAGTTCGATCTCGAGCAGTCGCGCTACCACAAGATCGTCATCATGACGGACGCCGACGTGGACGGGGCGCACATCCGCACGCTGCTG
>JASFRN010000053.1:0-17599 GCA_050114915.1 Gemmatimonadales bacterium
ATCAGTTCGTGTCGCTCGCGGAGCGGCTCGAAGCGCACCCGCGTGTCGGTTGAGGCACGGGTGGGGCGGGGATATGTTCTTGTGAACTCTTTCACAAGCTTCGACGAACGTGCGCAAGATATCCGACTCCACCGTCCGACGGCTCTCCCTGTACCTGAACCAGCTTCGCGCGCTGTCGGGTCGGGGCATCGAGCTGGTCTCCAGCCGTGAGCTTGCGGAAAGCAGCGGCACCACGGCCGCGAAGGTACGCAAGGATCTCAGCAACTTCGGCTCCTTCGGGAAGCGGGGGCAGGGCTATCGCGTCGACGAGTTGCGCGAGAGCATCGAACGCATCCTGGGGCTGCAACGGCGCTGGCGTGTCGCGGTCGTCGGCGCGGGGAAGATCGGTACCGCGCTGCTCGGCTATCGGGATCTGCCCGCCCGCGGGTTCGAGATCGTCGCCGCGTTCGACACGGACCCCGACAAGACCGGCCGGGAAGTGTTCGGAGTTCCCGTTTACCCCGTCGGCGAGCTCGAGGCGCGTCTGCGGAAGGAACGGATCGGCATCGTGATTCTCGCGACCCCGCCCGCGGCCGCCCAGGAGATCGCCGACCGCGTCGCCAACGCCGGCGTGGAAGGCATCCTGAGCTTCGCCGCCTCGAACCTCGAGACGGAAGGCGCCCTTCCGGTCCGCTGGATGGACGTGGCGCTCGAGCTGGAAGGCCTCAGCTTCCTCATCACCAGCGAAGAGAACGGAGAATCGGCGTGAGTACGATCCGGGTGACGTCGGAGGTGGGCCGGTTGCGGAAGGTCGTCTGCCACGCTCCCGGGCCCGAGCTCGCCACCGTGACGCCGGGGAACCGCGCGGATTATCTGTTCGACGACATCCTCGACCTCGAGCTGGCCCGCCGCGAGCACGACACGTTCACGGCGATCCTGTCGCGCTTCACCGACGTGCTCGAAGTGACGGACCTGCTGCGCGACGCGCTGCGGGTGCCAGAGGCGCGCGACGAGCTGCTCGGCGCGGCCGGCGAGGCGATCCGCGAACGGGCGGCGGGGGTCCCGATCGAGGAGGTCGTGTCGCTGTTCGTGCAGGGCGAGGAGTACTCGGGCGGTTCGCTCGCCCGCCTCGTCAACGAGTCCGGATACTCGTTGCCGCCGCTGCCTAACCTGTTCTTCACCCGCGACTCGGCCGCCGTGGTCGGCGAGCAGGTGGTGATCGCCTCGATGCGGCACGACGTTCGCTGGACCGAAGAGCTCCTGGCACGCGTGCTGTTCCGCCATCACCCCGAGCTCGGCGGCGCCGGCCTCGTGTTCGACGGCGCGACCGAACGCCGCCTGAACGTCCACCTCGAGGGCGGTGACATCCACGTGCTGCGGCGGGATCTCCTCCTCGTCGGGCTGTCGGAGCGGACGAGCGCCGCGGGGATCGACCTCCTGGCCCGGCGGCTGTTCGAGGCCGGCGAGGTGCGCGACGTGGTAGTCGTGCTGCTGCCCTCGTACCGGGCGGCCATCCACCTCGACATGGTGTGGACGGCGCTCGACCGCGACCTGTGCTGCGTCTATCCACCGTTCTTCCTCGGCCCGACGCGGCGCCCGGTCGTGCACCTGAGCCGCGACGTCGACGGCGTGCGCGAGGCCGACGACCTGTTCGCGCTCCTGCGCGGGCTCGACATGCCGATGGAGCCCGTGTTCTGCGGCGGGGAGCGGCGGAACATGCAGGAGCGCGAGCAGTGGGGAAGCGGCTGCAACTTCGTCGCCGTGGCGCCGGGCCAGGTGCTCGCGTACGGTCGCAACGACCACACGCTGCGGGCCCTGGAGCACGACGCCGGATTCCGCGTGGTCGACGCCCCGGAGTTTCTGGCCGCTGAAACGCTGCCTGCCGACGGCGAGCGCCTGGCGATCACCTTCGAAGGTTCGGAGCTCGTGCGTGGCGGCGGCGGGCCCCGCTGCATGACGATGCCGATCCGGCGGGACGACGTCGATTGAGCCGTCCCGGCCTGGAATTCGACGCGGACACGCCCCTCGTGGGACGGGCTCTCGCTCTCATCCGCGAAGCTCCGCGGCCGACGGCCGAGCTGGCGCGCGAGGTGTTCGACCTCAAGCAGGCGCCGCCCGGGCTCGCCGCCCGGCTCGTGTACGACCTGCTGGCCGATGACCGGCGCGTGACGGTGAGCGATGACGGCATATGGTCGAGCGCTCCCGCGCGCTCGAGCGAGAGCGCCGGCAGCGAGGGCCCGGTGGTCGACTCGCCCCGGCTCGCCGAGCTCGAGTTCGCGGTCGTCGACGTCGAGACGACCGGCTCGACCCGCGAGGACCGGGTGATGGAGATCGCCTGCGTGCACGTCGCCGATGGCCGGATCGGGGCGAAGTACAGCACCCTGGTCGATCCGGGCTGCGGGATTCCGAGCTACATCAGCCGGATGACCGGCATCGACGAGACCATGGTGCAGGCGGCGCCGCGGTTCGAGGAAATCTCCACCGTGGTGCGGCGGGCGCTGGCGGGCCGGGTGTTCGTCGCGCACAACGTCCGCTTCGACTGGCGATTCGTGGCTTCGGAGATGAAGCGCACCCGCTCGGAGCTTCCGAGCGGCGACCGTCTGTGCACCGTGAAATTCGCGAAGCGCGTGTTGCCGGGCCTGCGCCGCTTCGGACTCGACGCGCTGATCGAGTACTACGACCTGGACTGCCGCGCCCGGCACCGGGCGTGGGGGGATGCGCTCGTGACGGCCGAGCTGCTCCTGCTCCTCCTCGAGGCGGCCGACCGCCGGGGCGTCCAATCGTGGGACCAGCTGCAGCGATGGCTGGGGGGCCAGCCGATCGGAGAGGAATAGCGACCCGCTTGGCGAGACGGCCGGGCGCGGACGAGATTGGCGCCGGGGCGACGGCGAGACGCCGTCCCCGCGCAGCGGAAAGGAAGCGACGTGGCGGTATTCGAAACCAGCGAGCTGAAAGTCACGAGCATCGACGCGGGGAGCCTGTGGCTCGACGGCGGGGCGATGTTCGGCGTCGTGCCGAAGCCGCTGTGGTCGCGCCGGACCGAGGCCGACGAGCGGAACCGAATCCCACTCGCGATGCGGTGCCTGCTGGTGGAGACCGGACGCGAGCTCGTGCTGGTCGATACGGGAGTGGGGGCGAAGGAGTCGGAGAAGTTCTCGCAGATCTACCGGATCTCCAACGAGGGATCTCCGACGCGACTGGAGGATTCGCTGCGGGCCGTCGGCGTCGAACCGGAGGACGTCGACGTCGTCCTCAGCACGCATCTGCATTTCGATCACGCGGGGGGCAACACCCGCGTGGGGGCGCACGGCGAACCGACGGCGGCGTTCCCCAACGCGGTATACCACATCCGGCGAGCGGAGTGGGAGTTTGCCCATCTCGACAACGAGCGGGTGAAGGCGAGCTACCTGTCCGCCAACTTCGATCCGCTCGAGCGGGAAGGGCGCATCCGGTTCATCGAGGAGGACGGAGACGTGGTCCCCGGCGTGGCGGTCATACGCACTCCGGGGCACACTCCGGGCCATCAGTCGGTATTGATTGGGGCGGGGGAGGAGAAGCTGTTCTACCTCGCCGACCTGATCCCGACGACGGCTCACCTGCCGCTGCCATGGATCATGGGGTACGATGTGGAGCCGCTCGTGACGCTGGAGAGCAAGCGCCGCGAGCTGAAGCAGGCGGTCGAGGACGGCTGGACGCTCGCGTTCGAGCATGATCCGAAGATCGCGTGGGGCCGGCCGGTCGAATCGTCGCCCGGTCGCGTGGAGCTGGTAGATGCGATGGAAGACCCGATCACAGGGAGGCCTGAATGACGTGGAAGATGAAGGGTGCGGGGTGGACGCAGGCCGCGCTCGCGGCGCTCGCGCTGGGTTGGCCCGCCGGACTGTCGGCCCAGGAGGTCCCGGCGGCGATGACGCCCAACCCCGAGCTGGCCGGCGATGCCGCCGTCGCGGTGGTGCAGGAGCTGTTCGACGCCATGCGCGCCAGCGACACGACGGCGATGCGGGCCCTGTTCGCCCCCGAAGTCGGTACGTTCCCGAGCTCCGGGTTGAATCGAGAGGCGACGCCGGCGATCTCGTACGCGAGCCTCGATCAATGGCTCGGCGGGGTCGGGGGACAGGAGGCGGGCAGCCTGGACGAGCGGATCACGGTCCGCGACGTGATCGTCGACGACAACCTGGTGACGGTGATCACGCCGTACGCGTTCTATTACCAGGGCAACTTCAGCCATTGCGGTGTCGACGTCTTCCTGATCGCCCGGCAGGGCGAGGAATGGAAGATTGCCGGCCTGGCGGACACGCGGCGTCGCGGCGGCTGTGAAGGATGGTTGGATGAGTGACAACGAGCGTACGCCGGTCATCGTGGGCGCGGCGCGCCTGCCGACCGGCCGGTTTCTCGGCGGCCTGTCGCCGCTGACGGCTCCCGAGCTCGGCGGGCGGGCGATCGCGGCCGCCGTCGAACGTTCCGGGGTAGAGCCCGACGCCCTCGAGGACGTGATCATGGGCAATGTCATCCAGGCGGGGGTCGGACAGGCTCCCGCCCGACAGGCCGCCATCGCGGCGGGTCTTCCGCCGACGATCCCCGCCGTCACGATCAACAAGGTGTGCGGGTCGGGCTTGAAGGCCGTGATGCTCGCGGCCCAGGCGATCCGTGCCGGCGACGCCCGCGCGATCGTGGCTGGCGGCATGGAATCGATGTCCAACGCACCGTACATCCTGCGCGGACACCGGGAGGGCGTGAAGTTCGGCGACCGGACGTTGGTCGACGCCTTGATCCACGACGGTCTCTGGTGCTCGTTCGGCCACTGCCACATGGGCGGACACGCCGAGTACACGGCGCTGAAGGCCGGCGTGACCCGCGAAGAGCAGGACGAGTTCGCCCTTCGCAGCCACCAGAAGGCGATCGCCGCCATCGACGCCGGGGAGTTCGACGCGGAGATCGAGCCCGTCGAGATCCAGACGCGCCGCGGGACCACGACGATCGACACCGACGAGCCGCCGCGGCGGGAGACCTCCCTGGAGGCGCTGGCGAATCTGCGGCCCGCCTTCGCCGGGGACGCGCCGCCCGAGGTCACCGAACCGTCGGTGACGGCCGGGAACGCGCCGGGACTCAACGACGGGGCGGCCGCGACGGTCGTCACCTCCGAGGCGTTCGCACGCGCCAACGGGCTGGACATCCTCGCGCGCATCCGCGCATATTCCGTCGGTGCGACGGCCCCGCGCGATCTGTTCTTCGCGCCCATCGATGCGGTGCGTAAGCTGATGGAGCGGGACGGCACGACGATCGGCGATTACGACCTGATCGAGGTCAACGAGGCGTTCGCGGTGCAGGCGATCGCCGACGCCCGGGCCCTCGATATGGACCTCGACCGGGTGAACGTCCGGGGCGGCGCGATCGCCCTCGGTCATCCGATCGGCGCCTCCGGAGCGAAGATCCTGACAACGTTGCTCTACGCCATGCGGGACCGCGATGCCGAGACGGGGATGGCGACCCTGTGTCTCGGGGGCGGGAACGCGGTGGCGTTGAGCGTAGAGAGAGTGTAGCGGATGAATCAGCGACCAACGACGACGACGGTCCCCTCGACAGCGGCCGCCAGCGACGCCACGTGGCTGCGGCGCACCATCGCGGTCGCGGCCTTCGCGGCCCTGACGGCGCTCGGCGCGCGGCTCGCCGTACCGCTGCCCGGCACCCCGGTGCCGTTCACGCTGCAGCCGGTGGCCGTGCTGCTCTCCGGACTGCTCCTCGGTGGTAGCCTGGGGGCGGCCAGCCAGCTGACCTACCTGGCCGCCGGCGCGATCGGCCTCCCCGTGTTCGCGGCGGGCGGGGGACTGGCGTATCTCGGCGGCCCGACCGGCGGATACCTGCTGGCCTTTCCGATCGCGGCCGCGCTCGCCGGCTGGATCGCCGGAAGTCCCGGGACGGGATCGTCGATCGGACGAGTGAGTCGCGTGGTGGCCGGCTCGGTGGTCGGCCTCGCCGCCGTGCACCTCAGCGGCGCCGCCTGGCTGTCGTTACAGCCGTGGTTCGCGGGCGGCAGCGCCGATGTGTTCCGGCTGACCTTCGAGCCCTTCCTGATCGGCGACCTGCTGAAGGTCGCACTCGTGGGCGTCGTGGCCCTGGGCCTTACCGGCCGGGTCCGCCGCCTGCTCGGCTGAGCGGACCGGTGCCCGAGGCCGCCGAGATCCGCCGCGCCGCCGTGATCGGCGCCGGCACGATGGGCGGCGGGATCGCGCACGTCCTCGCCCTCGCGGGGATCGATACGCTCATGGTGGACGCGTCCGCGGAGATTCTCGCGGGCGCGCGGGCGACGATCGAGAAGAATCTCGCCCGCCAGGTCGCGAAGGATCGGATCGAGGAATCCGACGCCACGGCCGCTCTCGAACGTCTCACCCCGACGACCGGCTACGACGGCCTGCACGACCGACAGATCGTCGTCGAAGCGGTGCCCGAGCGGCGTGACGTCAAGCGCGCCGTATTCTCCGAGGTCGGCGCGGCCGTCGCCGACGACGCGATCGTCGCTTCCAACACGAGCTCGATCTCGATCACCGAGCTGGGCGCCGAGTTGCCCCATCCGGAACGCTTCATCGGCATGCACTTCATGAATCCGGTGCCGGTCATGGCGCTCGTCGAGGTCATTCGCGGGCTCGAGACCTCGGACGATACGGTCGAGACTGTTCTCGAGCTCTGCCGCCGGCTCGGCAAGCGGCCCGTCGAGGTCAACGACTTCCCCGGTTTCGTCTCCAACCGCATCCTCATGCCGATGATCAACGAGGCCGTGTTCTGCCTGATGGAGGGGGTAGGGGAGGCGGAGGCGATCGACACCGTCATGAAGCTCGGGATGAACCACCCGATGGGACCGCTGGCGCTGGCCGATCTCATCGGTCTCGACACCTGCCTGTCGATCATGCGGGTGCTGCACCGCGACCTCGGCGACGACAAGTATCGGCCGTGTCCGCTGCTCGCCCGCTACGTCGCGGCCGGGCGCCTGGGCCGTAAGACGGGTCGCGGCTTCTACGATTATTCCGCCGCCGGGGCGACCTCGTGATGACCCGCCGTTCCTATGCCGGCACGATCCTCACCGAGGAGCAGCGCCAGATCTGGACGCTCGCCCGCGAGTTCGCGCGCGACGAGCTGCGGCCCGGCGTCGAGCGCAGGGACGTGGACGAGGTGTCCTTCGATCGGACCCCGATCGACCAGCTGGGTGAACTCGGCTTCCTCGGGATGCTGATCCCCGAGGAGTGGGACGGGCTGGGGCTCGACATGCTCACCTATCTCTACGCGCTCGAGGAGATCGCCTGGGGCGATCCGGCCGTCGCCGTGTCGATGAGCGTCCACAACTCGCTGCCGACGCAGGTCCTGCTGCGCCACGGGAGCGAGACGCAGAAAGAGCGCTGGTTGCGCCCGATGTCGCGGGGCGAGATGCTCGGAGCCTTCTCGCTGTCGGAGGCGGGTTCGGGCAGCGACGCCGCCGCCATGAAGGCGCAGGCGATTCGGGACGTCGACGGCTGGCGCTTCACGGGCGAGAAGATGTGGGTGACCAACGGCGCCTCGGCCGACGTCGTCCTGCTCATGGTGCGCACGGACACCCCCGAGGATCGACGGGGCAGCCGCGGCATCGGGGCCTTCCTCGTACCCACCGACACGCCCGGATGGAATCCCGGCAAGAAGGAACGCAAGATGGGGCTGCGGGCCTCCGAGACGGTGGCGGTGTCGCTGGACGGCATGTGGCTGTCCGACGAGCACCTCATCGGCGACCCCGGCCTCGGCTTCAAGTACGCGCTCGAGGCGCTCGAGGGCGGACGGCTGGGAATCGCCGCGCAGGCGATCGGCATCGGCGAAGCGGCCGTCGATTACGCTCGCGACTACGCCGAGGAGCGCTCGCAGTTCGGCAAGCGTCTCAAGGACTTTCAGGGCATGCAGTTCAAGCTGGCCGACATGGCGACGCGCCTCGAGGCCGCTCGTGGCCTGCTCTACCGGGCGGCGCAGTCTTACGAGGCGAACGAACCGCGTCGCCGTAAGCTTTCGAGCATGGCCAAGCTCTATGCCAGCGAGGCGGCCACCTACATCACGCGGGAGGCCGTGCAGGTGTTCGGCGGCTATGGTTACAGCCGCGAGTATCCCGTCGAGAAGCTGTTTCGCGACGCGAAGGTGACGGAAATTTACGAAGGCACGAACGAGATCCACCGTTTGATCATTGCACGCGAGTTGTACCTGGAGAGAGGACACACACCTTGACGTCTACGGCGAGGGATGCGTCGATCGAAGCGCGGGAGGCGATGCCCGAGCTGTTCGATCTGATCGGGCAGCACAATCACGAGCAGGTCCTGTTCACCTACGAACCGTCGTGTGGCTACAAGGGCCTCATCGCCATCCACGACACGAGTCTCGGCCCGGCGCTCGGCGGGACACGCTTCTGGCAGTACGACAGCGACACGGACGCGCTGGTGGACGTGCTGCGGCTGGCGCGCGGGATGACGTACAAGGCGGCCGTCGCCGGCCTGAATCTGGGCGGCGGCAAGTCGGTCATCATCGGCGACAACCGCACCACGCACCGCGAGATGATCATGCGGGCGCACGGGCGAGCCGTGCAGTCGCTCGGCGGGCGCTACATCACGGCCGAAGACGTGGGCACCTCGGTCGAGGACATGACCTACATCGCGATGGAGACCGACTACGTGGTGGGCATGGCCGGCAAGTCGGGCGATCCGTCGCCGGTCACCGCCTATGGGGTCTACCGCGGCATCAAAGCGTGCGCGCACCGTCGCTACGGGGACGACGACCTCGCGGGTCGCAGCGTGATGGTGCAGGGAGCCGGGCACGTGGGCTACTACCTGGCCGAGGACCTGGTCGCCGAGGGGGCGAAGGTGATGATCGCCGACATCGACGACGACCGGGTGCAGCGGGCCGTGGACGACCTGGGCTGCGAGGCGGTCGACGTGGACGACGTCTACGACGCGGACGCCGACATCTTCGCGCCGTGTGCGCTCGGGGCGATCCTCAACGACGATACGATTCCGCGCCTGAACGTCGACATCGTGGCGGGCGCGGCCAACAACCAGCTGGCCCGCTCGCGCCACGCCGACGATCTCAAGGCGCGCGACATCCTCTACGCGCCCGACTACGTGATCAACGCCGGCGGGCTGATCAACGTGTATTCCGAGCTGGCGGGCTGGTCGCTCGACCGTTCGAAGCGGAAGGCGGGCGAGATCTACACCACCCTGCTGCACATCTTCGAACTGGCGGCGGCCGAAGGGGTCACCAACGCCGAAGCGGCCGACCGGCTCGCCATGCAACGGGTCCAGGAAGTCGCCACCCTGCATCGGACGTGGCTGTGAGCCGGCTCGCCGACGTCGATCCCGCGATCGCGGAAGTCATCGAGGCGGAGCGTCGGCGGCAGCTCGAGGGCCTCGAGCTGATCGCCAGCGAGAACTTCGTCTCCGCCGCCGTCCTGGCGGCGGCGGGCTCGGTGCTGACGAACAAGTACGCCGAAGGGTATCCCGGCAAGCGCTACTACGGGGGGTGCGAGTTCGTCGACGTGGCCGAGGACCTGGCTCGCCAGCGGGCCTGCGCCCTGTTCAAGGCGGACCACGCGAACGTGCAGCCGCACAGCGGGGCCCAGGCGAACATGGCCTGCTACCTGGCCTTCCTGGAGCCGGGTGACCGGGTGCTGGGCATGGACCTCTCGCATGGCGGCCACCTGACCCACGGCTCCCCGGTCAACGCCAGCGGCAAGCTCTACGAGTTCGAGGCGTACGGGGTCCGCGAGGACGACGCCCGTGTCGATCTCCAGCAGCTTCGGGGCCTGGCGGAGACGCTGCGTCCGAAGCTGATCGTGGCGGGCGCGAGCGCCTATCCTCGGGTCCTTCCGTTCGAGGAGATCGGCGAGATCGCGCGCTCGGTCGGCGCCGCGCTGCTCGTCGACATGGCCCACATCGCCGGGCTGGTGGCGGCAGGCGTACATCCGTCGCCCGTTCCGTGGGCCGACGTGGTGACGACGACGACCCACAAGACGCTGCGCGGTCCACGGGGTGGGATGATCCTCTGCCGGGAGGAGCACGCAAAGGCGATCGACAAGGCCGTCTTCCCGGGCATGCAGGGCGGTCCCCTGATGCACGTGATCGCGGCGAAGGCGGTGGCCCTCCACGAGGCGGCGGGGGAGGACTTCCGCGCCTATGCGCGCCAGGTGATCGAAAACGCGCGCGCCCTGGGCGCCGCCCTGGAATCGCGCGGCTACCAGCTCGTGTCCGGCGGCACGGACACGCATCTGCTGCTCGTCGACCTGCGCAATACCGACCTCACCGGCAAGGAGGCCGAGGCGTTTCTCGGCGAGGCGGGCATGACGGTGAACAAGAACACCGTTCCGTTCGAGCACCGCTCGCCGTTCGTGACGTCCGGGATCCGCATCGGTACGCCGGCGGTGACGACTCGCGGGATGAACGTCGCCGACATGGAGTGGATCGCCGATCGCATGGATCGTGCGCTGCGCAGTGAGGGTTCCGAGTCGGAGCTCGCGGCGATCCGCCGCGAAGTCCGCGAGTTCGCGGCGGGCTTCCCGCTCGTCGCCGTCGAGACGGCGGAGCCCGTGGACTCGACGCACGCCTGAGTCGCGGGCCGGCATGCCACCGGCCGCCCCGGTCCGCATCCTCCTCGCACCTTCCCGGGGCGAGCTCGTCGAGCGCGGCTCGAAGTTCGTGGCGCTCGCCCACCCGGCGACATCCGTCGAACAGGCCGTAGACCTCCGGGAGCGCGAGCGCCGCCGGCACCACGACGCCACCCACCACGTATTCGCCGTCCGGCTCGCCGGCGGCGACGTCCGCTGGGACGACGACGGCGAGCCGGCCGGAACGGGCGGACGTCCGCTGCTGGCCGAGCTCGAGTCGAACGAGCTGGTCGACACGGCGATCGTCGTCACCCGTTGGTTCGGCGGGACGAAGCTCGGAACCGGGGGATTGGCCCGCGCGTACGGCGGAGCCGCCGGGCGGGCGCTCGAGGCCGGAAACCTCCGCGCGGTCGTGCCGGGCGAAGTCCGCCACGTGCGCTACGAGTTCGGCGACACGGGCCACGTCGCGCGGGCGCTGGATGCCGCGGGCGCCGTGCGCGGCCCGGACGAGTACGGCAGCACGGTACGCACCGAGGTCCGCATTCGACGCGGGACGGGCGCCGCGCTCGATCGGACGCTGCGCGACGCGACGGCCGGTCGGGCCCGTCTCGAACCCGACGACGGACCGGAGTCCTGCTGGATCGCTGCCGCAACTTGACGCCGTTTTTCCGGGGTTTCTACATTGCGAGATCATGAGCCCGGGCAGGGGACCGATGGTGACGCCCGAGGCCGGAGTCGCACGGAGAAAGGTCGGGGTGGGCGGAAGCATGCCTCCGGTTCACGAAATCATCGCGCAGCTGTGTCGTCGCAATCCGAAGTACGCGACGCAGGCGTATCTGTTCGTCCTCGATGCGCTGCATCGCCGGATGCTCGAGCTCGACGCCCCCCGCCACATCACCGGCCCCGAGCTGGCCGATGCCGTCCGCGAACTCGCAATCCAGCGCTACGGTCTCCTGGCGCGCACCGTACTCGAACACTGGGGTGTACACTCGACGTCGGACCTGGGGGAGATCGTCTTCGCGATGGTCGACCGCGGCGTCCTCACGAAGGAAGACACCGATTCGCGCGAAGACTTCGACGAGCTGTACTCGTTCGAACGCGTGTTCGAGGCGGAGTACCCCTGGGGACGTTGAGCGCGATCGGTCCCCGGAGCAGCAACCGAGAGGTCCGAGCGCGCGGCGGCGCACGGACCGTAGCCACGAAATCGAACACGCGCCGCCGTGACCCGTCCCGGGAGACAACGTGAGCCCTGCAACGCCCAATCAATATCCCGCCTGCCTCAAGTGCGAGAACGGCGTCCTGCTTCCCCTGTCCGACTACGGCCGCGACGGCGCGCCCATCCGCTACAAGGCCTGGGTCTGCTCGAACCCCGAGTGCGGGTTCAACATCCGCATCGACAACGGCGAGATCAGCTTCGGCCGCGGCATCGGCCAGTCGTACAAGTAGGCGGCACGGTGTCGATGCGCCGGAGCGCGGTCGGAATCCCGTGACCGGACGGCCGGACGCCTGGCGGGCGTGCGCCCCCGAGGTGTGGGCCCCGACGGCCGAGGAGATGGCGGCGCTGGACCACGCGGCCGTGGAGGCCGGGCTCGCCGAGGAGCGGACGCTGATCGAGGCGGCGGGACGGGAGCTGGCGCACCGCATCGCCGACGCATGGCCGCACGGCCCGGTGTGCGGCCTCGTCGGCAGCGGCCACAACGGCGCCGATACCATGGTCGCGCTGCGCACGCTGGCGGCGTGGGGCCGCGAAGTCCGGGCGATTCGCGGCGGCGGTGCGCCCCCGGATCCCGAGGTCCGGGCAGGATGGCCGATCGAGCTCGAATCGCCGGAGGGCTTCGACGCGACGCCCCCGACCGGCGGCGTCCTGGTCGACGGATTGCTCGGCACCGGCGTGGCCGGGGCGCCCCGCGCTCCGCAGGCGGCGCTCATCGAGCGCGCCAACGGGCTGGGCCTCCCGATCATCGCGGCCGACCTCCCCAGCGGCGCCGATCCGACGACCGGCGAGGTGCGCGGCGCTTGTGTCCGGGCCGATCTCACGGTGTGCTTCGGCTGGCCGAAGCTCGGGTTGCTGCGCTATCCGGCCCGGGAGTACTGCGGCCGGATCGAGGCCGTGGAGATTGGCTTTCCGCCCCCCTCGGGGGCTCCGGCCCGGGCGCGCGTGATCACGGCCCGCTGGGTGCGGGGCATGCTGCGGCCGCGGCCTCCCGCCGGCCACAAGGGGACGTCCGGCTACCTGTTGCTCGCGGCGGGAGCCCCGGGGATGGCGGGCGCCGCCGTGCTCTCGGCGCGTTCCGCCTATCGGGCCGGCGCCGGGATCGTCCGGGTCTACGCGGCCCCGGCGAACCGCGAGATCGTGCAGCGAGGGGTGCCGGGGGCGATCTACGCGGCCTGGGACGACGGGGCGAGCGGCGGCTCCGACGACGTCGCGACCGGAGGACGGCTCGAAGACCACGTCGGGTGGGCGCACGCGCTCGCCATCGGCCCGGGACTCGGTCGCGCTCCCGAGCGCCGACGCCTGGTGGAGCGCCTGCTCCGGGCGCGCCGCGGCGCCGACGGCGGCGAGCGGCCGGTCGTGCTCGACGCCGACGGGCTCAACGTGTTCGCCGACGAGCCCGACGAGTTGGCGGCCCTGCTGGGACCGGGCGACGTGATCACGCCGCATCCGGGCGAGATGTCGCGCCTCCTGGGCCGTGACATGGAGACGGTCATCGACGATCCGCCGTCGGCGGCTTTCGAGGCGGCGGAGCGCTTCGGCTGCGCGGTCGTGCTGAAGGGAAATCCGACCTTCGTCGCGCTTCCGGACGGCTTGCTGCGGGTCGCGGCCACGGGCGGGCCGGCTCTCGCCGTCGGCGGGACGGGCGACGTGCTCACCGGCGCGATCGGGGCGCTCCTCGCGGCGGGCACGGCCGCCGCCGACGCGGCTTCCGCCGCCTTGCTGCTCACCGGGCTCGCCGCGGATCTCACCGGCTTCGGCGACGTGGGCATGGTGGCCGAGGACGTGCCCGAGTCGCTCCCGGCCGCTCGCTCGGCCGTCGAAGAGGTCGGACCGGTGCCGGCCGGCGCGGTGCGCTTCGCCCTCCGCGCCTCGTCTGCGTCCCGAGACGCAACGTGAGGTCCGCGCGGCGCCGCCGCACGGCGGTGGCCGGGCGGCGACTGGTCCCGGCCGGCCTCCTGGTTGCGGGACTCGTCCTCTCGCGGCCGGCCACCGCGCCGGCCCAGCAGATTCTCGGGGCGTGGGACGCGGACGAACGGGTCACGATCACCGATTTCCAGCACGTCACCGCGCTGGCCCGCTCATCCGATCGGCTGTTCGCGGCCACGGACGGCGGCCTGGTCGTGTACGGCGACGCGTTCGAGCGCTGGGAGCTCCCGATCACGCGGGAGGACGGATATCCGGACTCCCAGGTCCTGGCGCTCGCGTGGGACGCGCGCGACGGCTCCCTGTGGCTCGCGACCCGCGACGGTCGCCTGCGGCAGTTCGACGTGACCACCCGACGCTGGCTCGACGAGATCCGCCTCGGGGGCACGGTGACGCGGATCGTCGCGCCCTCCGACGATCCGTCCGTCCTGTACGTCCGCCGGGGAGGTCGCTGGGATGCCGTGGACCCGTTCAGCCGGCAGACGCAATCGGTCGCGGCGTCGCGGGTGCGGCAGTCCATATCGCGGGATTTCGATCTCCGCGCCCGGGAGGAGCTGCTGGGAGATCCGGCCTGGGACGCGGCGCGCGCCTTCCTGGGCCGGCGTGGCTCGGAGCGCTACGAGATCACCGACGTGATGCCGGCGGCGGGCGCGGCCGGGGTGTTCTGGGTCGCCACGTACGGTGGGTTCATCGAGCGTTTCGACAGCTTCTCCAACCAGTCGGAGACTCTCGACTACGGTGTGATCGGGATCGGCGCCTCGGCCGTGCTCGCAACCGACGGGGCCGTCTGGTTCGCTCCCGCCTATCCGACGGACCGGTACGGCGTCTCGACCGCCGACCCGGGGCTGGAGACCTGGAAGATCTGGGTCGGATACGCGTTCGGCGCCGCCGACCGCGGCGCGCCGGATGGCCCGGTTCGGGCCTGGTTGCGCACCGACGACGGCGTCTGGGCGGGGGGCGACCGCGGACTCCACCGGTACGATGGGAGCGCCTGGCATCGAGAGCCGACGGACACGCGCGCGGCGGAGGCGCCGATCACCGCGCTCGCCGCGGGGCCGCCGGGGCTCCCCGGCGTATGGGTGGGAACCGAGCACGGGTTGTTCCGCGTCCGCTCGCCCGGCGCCGGGGCGGACGCGCAGCTCCTCTCCGCTTCGCGCGTGCGGGCGCTCGCCGCCTACGCCGGGGCGCTATGGGTGGGCACGGATCGTGGACTGGTACGCTTTGCCGGCCGGACCCGTCCGGCCGCAGACAGCGACGTCGCCACCCTTCCGATGCCCGAGTCCGACGCGGGCCCACCCGGTCGCGTCGGCGCGCTGGCCGCCGACGGCAGCCACCTCTACGCGGGGATCGAGGGGGCCGTATGGGTTCTCGACTCGACGGGCACGTGGAGCCGCGCCCGGCCGCTGGGAGCGGCCACCGCTCCGGTCCGCGCGCTCGCCCTCGCCGACGGGAGGCTGTGGATCGGAACCGACGAGGGGCTGATCGGGTGGGACACCCGCAGCGACCGGCTTTCGACGTACACCTTCGCCGCGGGCGACCTGCCGACCGGGCCCCGGGGCGAGCGCGGCGTCACCGCGGTCTCCGCCTCGTCGTCCGACGAGGTGTGGGCGGCGACGCCGGCCGGCGCGGTGCGGCTCGACGTCGACCGGTGACGGAGGACCTTCCGTGACCCCGTCCGGCGAGTTCCAGCGGATCGGCGACATCCTCGAGGTCGCCTCCCGGTTGCCCGAACCTCCCGAGCTGCGCGTCGGGCCCGGCGACGACGCGGCGGTGCTGGCGCCCGCGGCGGGCGACTCCCTCGTCCTAAGCGTCGATCTGTCGATCGAGGGCGTGCACTTCCGCCGCGAGTGGCTCACCTGGGAGGCGATCGGCTACCGCGCGACGGCGGCGGCGCTCAGCGACCTCGCGGCGATGGCGGCGCGACCGGTCGGGGCGCTCGTGTCCGTCGCGCTCCCCCTGGAGCTCGACACGAGCGTCTACCTGCAGCTGGCGGCCGGGCTGACCGACGCGCTCGCCGACGCGGAGGCGTCGCTGCTCGGCGGCGACACGTCGCGCTCCCCCGGACCCGCCGTGATCGACGTCACGGTGGTCGGCGCGGCGGCACGACCGCTGACGCGGAGCGGCGCGGAGCCGGGAGACCAGGTCTGGGTGACCGGCCGCCTCGGCGGGGCCGCGGCCGCGGTCCTCGCCTTCGACGCCGCGATGGAGCCCTCGCCCGCGGCCCGTCGCCGCTTCGAGCGTCCCCGCCCTCGCTGGCGGGAGGCCCGGTGGCTGGCGGAGCGGGGCGTACCCAGCGCGATGATCGATCTGTCAGATGGGCTGGCGGGCGACGCGGCACACGTCGCCGGTGCGAGCGGAGTCGGGATGCGCTTGCGGGTCGACTGCCTACCGCTCGACGAGGCATTGGAAGGCTGGAGCGACACCCTCGCGGCACGCCGCGTGGCGGCGGGGGGCGGAGAAGACTACGAGCTCCTGTTCACCGCGCCGGCGGGCCGGGTGGAACGGGTTCGGACGGCGTTCCAGCAGACGTTCGAGCTCGAGCTGACGAGGATCGGTGAGGTGACCGCGGAGACCGATCTCCCGGTGAGCGGGATTCGCTGGATCGACCGCGCCGGCGAGTCCGTGGACCCGCCGGCGACGGCCGGCTTCGATCACTTCGGGGGCTGAACGCCCGTCAATTGCTCGGCGTGAAGAAGATCGGGATCCCGCCCTCGGTGGGCGCCACGACCAGGTTGTTCTCGCCGTCGGCCACCTGGCCGAGCACCTCGAGGTAGCGCCAGTACAGGTAGCGCTGACCCGCCGTGCCGGTCAGCGACGTCGCGATGACGTCCTGGGCGTCGCGGATCCCCTCGGCCTCGGCGCGCTTCTGGTTGGCCTGCTCCTCGACGACCTGCGTCTGGAACACCTCGGCCTGCACCTGCTGCTCGCGGGCGAGCTTCGCCTCGATCGCTTCGCGGAGCGTCTGCGGAGGCTGCAGCTCCCGAACGAAGAAGTCCGTCACCACGATGCCGCGCGGCGTCAGACGGTCGGCCATCAGGCTTTCGATGCGATTGCCGATCGCCGCCCGTTCCCGCGACAGGATGTTCGCGGCGTTCACCTCCGCGACCGCGTCCCGCACCGCCGACCGGTAGGTGTTGTAGACGAACGCGTGCAGGTCCTCGGGCTCGCCGATCGTCAGGAACAGAGTGACGGCGGAGTCCGGCTCGATCCGGTAGCGGTACGCCGCGTCGATCGAGATCTGCAGCTGGTCCGCGGTCAGCGCGGTCAGCGTCTCGCTGCGGCCCTCGCGCGGGTACTGGATCTCGCGCGTCGAGAAGTTGGTCCACGAGCGCAGAATCGAGTGATAGAGGCCCTGGCGGTACGGGTCGGGAGACACGGATCCGGTGACCGGATTCCGCTTCACCGCGACCTCGTACTCGTCCACGCGGTTGAATCCGAACATCAGGACGAGCAGAACCAGGATGGCGACCAGCCCGATTCCGATGGTTCCGAGTCCCGTGGCGAGCTGTCGTCTCATGTCCATCTCCTCGCAGTCGTCGCTTCGGATGTTGGCGGCTGCAGTGCTTGTCCGCGGCGGGTGCGCCGCCCAATTTGCGCTTCGAGCGGAACGCACGACAGCCTACTCGATTCCAAGTACACATATGTCGATCATCGATTCGATCCACGCGCGCGAAATTCTCGACTCCCGCGGCAACCCCACGCTCGAGGCGGAGGTGCGCACGAGCGACGGTCATGTCGGCCGTGCCGCCGTCCCGAGTGGCGCTTCGACGGGGGTCCACGAGGCCGTCGAGCTGCGCGACGGCGACCCGGGGCGCTACCGCGGCAAGGGCGTGCTGCGGGCCGTGTCCAACGTCGACGGAGAGATCGCCTCGGCGCTCGGCGGG
>JASFRN010000054.1:0-17472 GCA_050114915.1 Gemmatimonadales bacterium
CCAGGTAGCGGCCGACCTGCCCCGGCGCGGGCCACGACCAGGCGGCGCGCGCGTATGGATCTTCTCCCCAGGCCTTCACGCTACCGCCCTCCGCGAACTCCCTGATTCTCGGATGGACTTTCTCCAGCTCCTCCATCGCGAACTCGAGCACCTCCGGTTCGGAGCGCCCTTCGAGCGCGACCGCCGTCGGGCCTTCCATGAAGGCCTCCAGCAGCGCGCGGCCATCCGGCGCGTCCGGGTCGGGCGGGTGATACGGTTGCACGTCGACCCGGCCGGAGAACAGGTCTGTGCTCGCCGTTCCGGTCACGCCCTCGTCCGTCCAGAATCGGCGGTGCACCTGGACCTGCGCGCGCACCGCGTCCCGGTACGGCAGGTTCGCCACGGCCTGCGCCTTGTCGGCCGGGAGGGTGGGCTCGATGCGCAGGGTATCCAGCACCGGAGCCGGCAGCGTCAGCACCACGCGGTCGGCCGACGTGGAGAACGGCTGACCGGCGCGGCGTCCGCGAAGCTCTGTCATACCGGAGCCGGCGCGGATCTCTTCCACTTCCACGCCATACTCGACGTCCCGGCGGAGATCCCGGGCCATCGCGGTCGGCAGCATGTCGTTTCCGCCGGCCAGCACGAACAGGTCGGCGCCGCCGAAGAACAGGCTGATGTCCGCGATGGCGCTCGCCTGCGCCGACGTCTCGTCGGGACGCGGTCCGAAATACTGGGTGTGCGCCACGAGCTCGACCGCGCCGTCGCTGGCTCCCTGCCGGCGCATGTAGTCGGCGAGCGACATCTCGTCGAGCTCCGCGAGGGCGCCCTGTCGCCAGGCCTCGGTCTCGGAATCGGCATCCGCCATCGCCTCCGACACGATCGGCAGCATCGGCTTCGCCAGGTACTCGATCACGAGCCCTATCGGGCCGAGCGCGGCTTCTTCCGGCGTGAGGTCGTACGGCCAGGCGGGAGGCGTCTCACCGCCGGCGGTGAAGCGGCGGCCGCCGAGGTGGAACAGCGGCGCGAGGTCGGACGGGAAGTAGAAAGGCCGTCGCTCGAGGCCGAGTTCGTCGATGTACTGATTCGCCTGCGCGTAGGCGCCCGAGAACACGACGGCGCCCACTTCGCTGTAGAGGCCGTCGGCGTAGGGGTCGCGCACGGTGTGCACGCGGCCGCCCGGCCGGGTGCGGGCCTCGAGCACCGTCACCTCGTGGCCCGCCCGTTCCAGCTCGCGCGCCGCGGCGAGGCCGGACAGGCCGGCCCCGACGACTACGGTGCGGCCGGCGACGCTGCCCGGCGGGCGGGACGGGAGGGCGCGGGGCGCGGGAAACGACCACCCGCCGTCCCGGTCGGAGCTCGCCGCGCCGGGAGTGGCGGTCAGCAGCCGCCCCAGCGGTCCCCCGAACAGGGGGGCGAGGCCGACGAGGCCCAGCCCCCGGAGAAAGTCACGTCTGGATGCTCCGTGCTCTCGTGGTGCCATGGTCCCGCCCTTCCCGCGCCCGGCTGTCGCCGCGGGCGCGCGCTTCCAGTCCTAGCTTCCTGCGAGTCCCCCGAAGGTGTCGGCCAGCAGCAGCAGCCGCCGGGCGTCGTTCGACCCCGTCGGCGCCTCGCCCGCCAGTCCGGCAGCCGTCTCGGCCAGGGCCGAGAACCCGTCGCGCTTGCGTCCGCTGCTCTCGAGCTGCGCGAGGCGTTCTAGCTCGTTGCGCATCGCCCGTACCCGGCTGGCGGGCAGCGAGCTCTCCCTCGCGAGCTGGTCGAGCAGCGCCTCGGCCACCACCGGCTCGGCCGGCCAGCTGAACCGCGTCTGCGTCTGCGGGTTCAGCCGATCCCAGCGAACCAGCTTCGCCGCTTCGATCTCGTTCTCGGTCAGATTCTCCGTGGGCTCGAGCTCGAACACGTCGAGTCCGCGCCCGATCTCGGAGCCGTAGATCGCGCCGTTGTACCAGTAGGTCGACCAGTAGCCGCCCAGCAGCAGCTGCGAGGCGTCGTAGGGGCCCCGGTCGAAGTAGGCGATCTCGCGGGCCGCCGCCGGGTCGGTGAAGTCGAGCACCGAGACGCCGCCCTGGTACCATGCCTGCACCATGAGGTCACGGCCGGGCACCGGGATCAGCGATCCGTTGTGGGCCACGCAGTTCTCCGTCTGGGTCTGCGGGGCGGGCAGCTTGTAGTAGCCGGCCAGGGTGAGCGCGTCTCCGTCCCGGCGGAAGATCGCATCGGCGCCCCACTTCGGGTCGTCGGTCGCCAGGCAGCGCGGCGCGGCGCCGCCGCCCCACTCGTCGGTGAACAGCACGGTGCTGCCGTCGTTGTTGAACGTGGCCGAGTGCCAGTAGGCGAAGTTCGGGTCGATCACCTGGGCGACGCGCTCCGGTTCGACCGGGTGCGAGATGTCGAGCAGGATCCCGTTCCCCGAGCACGCGCCCGCCGCCAGGTGGAGCTCCTCGAACACCGTGATGTCGTGGCACTGGTCGGTGGTGGCGGAGCTCTGCGTGCCCTCGCCGTGGCGGCCGCCCGGCCACAGCCCGGCCACCTCGCCCGTCGACGTGTCCGCGAAGATGCGCGGCGCGTTGACGATGCTGGCGTTCTCGGGGTGCGCGAGCGGCACCTGGATGATCTCGATCCGGAACAGCGCGGTCTCCGGGTTCTCGTCGGGGTTGCCGCCCGAGCAGCCCGCCAGCTCCTCGGCCGGCCGCACGCCCGCGATTCCCTGCACGTACACATACACGTTGTCGGGATCGTCGGGAGCCGTGACCAGCGTGTGCGTGTGCGAGCCGCGGCAGGTCTGCACGGCCGCGACCTGCTTCGGATGGTCGATGTCACTGATGTCGAACACGCGCACGCCGCGGAACCGATCCGGGCTGGCGGTGCCCGTCGGGGCGTTGGTGCCGCAGTCGACCCGCCCGTTCGGCATCTCGACCGACATGAACATCAGGTGGCCGTACACCGACAGGTCGCCCTGGCCGCCGGGGCAGACGAACGAGGTGCGCAGCCGCGGCTCCATCGGGTTCGAGATGTCGTAGATGTTGAAGCCCTGGAAGCTGCCGAGGAACAGCAGGTCTCCCTGGTACGCCATGTCGGAGTTCGCCAGCAGGATGTTGCCGAGGGCGTTCGCGTCGTAGAAGCCCTCCGGCCGGTCGCGGTGGGCGACGAGCTCGAGACCCATCGCGGCCTCGCCGGCGTCCTTCCAGCCCGCCTTCAGCCCGACCCGCGGATCGTTGACGTTCTTCAGGTAGTCCGTCTCTTCGATCGTCCGGTCGACGTACTCGACGCCCTCGGGCGCCTGCGCGCTGTCCCGGGCCTGTGCGCTCTCGGAAGGCTCGCTTTCGACCCTCGCCTGGCGCGGGGCGCAGGCCGGGAGGAGCAACAACAGGGCCGGAACCAGCGTCCGGGCGTCTCGAATGGTCAGCATCTGGATCTCTCCGTGCGGTGCGGGTCCGGGCCGGCGTTCTTCGGCCGACCGTGGATCTCGAAGATTCGGCGGAACGGTCGGCTCAGCAAGAATGAGCGTTCCGCGGGGGCGCCCGCTACCGCAGACGTGAAACCGTCCTGTGCCACACCACGTATTGCTACGAGCTTAGCATCAAGAGTCGGCAATCTTACACCTTCGGGGCCGAAGGATGGGATGGGATGGCGAAGCGGACGACTTCGGTGGTGGGAGCAGGGCGGCTACTCGCAGCGGCGTTTCTGATCGGATCGCTCGTGCTGGTGCAGCCGGACCCGGTCGCCGCTCAGCAGGCGGCGGTCGACGCAATGGAGGTGGCGCCTCGGTTCACCGCCATGGCCTCGGCCATCGCGACCGGCGACTCTGCGCGGCTCGCCGATTTCTGGCGTACGACGGCCGAGACGGGCACGCCGCTCGTCGAGCCCGACCCGGAGCACCCCGGGTTCTCGATCGTGACCTTCGTGGCGCGCGGCGGACCGGGCGTGCGCCGCCTGCGCGTCGAGTCGAACCTCACGTCCGTCCTCGTCGGCGACTCGTTCAAGCTGCCCGACGACCTCGGCTGGATGAAGCACGTCCCGAATACCGATGTCTGGCACCTCTCGCTACGGGTGCGCGACGACCTGCGGGTGCCGTATCGGCTCGCGACGGTGACGACGGACGGCGAGTCGACGAGCGACGTCGATCCCTACAATCCGAAGGTCTGGGAGCCCGGTGTCGATGCCCTGCGCGCTTCGATCCTCGAGCTGCCGGAGGCACCCCCCCAGCCATGGCGGAACGTGTCCGGCGACGAGGGGAAGGGCGATTGGGACGAGTTGACCGACGACGAGACCGGTCGCTCCGTTTACGTCTACAAACCCGTCGGCTGGAGGGCGGAGCGTCCGCGGCCGTACCCACTGCTGATCGGCCTCGGCGCGTTCGGGCACGGGATCGGGATGCGCGTGGATCGGATGGTCGACACGCTGATCGCCACCGGCGAGCTGCCGATGACGGTCGTGGCGCTCGTCGACCTGGCCGGGGGTGACGAGGCGACCCGTTACGAAGCGACCGGCGACTTCATCCTCGACGAGCTCCTGCCTTACTTACGTGACACCTATGGTGTGACGTCCGAGCCGGCAGAAGTCGTGGTCTCCGGCACGAGCCGTCGGGGGATGGTCGCTGCGCTGCTCGCCTTCGAGCACCCCGACGTGTTCGGGAACGTGCTGTCGCTGTCGGGCTCCTACTACTGGCGTCCCGACGACGTGCCGGAGTTCGAATGGGTGCCGAGGCGCTACGCGTTCGCCGAGCGCCGCCCGGTACGCTTCTACCTGGCCGCGGGGGAGCTCGAGACCTTCGTCACCCCGGGGAATCACGGTCACTACCTGGTCGCGACGAACCGCCACATGCGCGACGTGCTCGTCGCCCGGGGCTACGACCTCGAGTACGTGGAGTTCAACGGGGTCCACAGCGAGTTGAACTGGCAGGACTGGCTGGCGGCAGGGCTGGAGCACTTCCTGGGCTCGCCACCGTGAGCGCGTGTCCGTCCAGCCCCTGCGGCACCCTGAACCCGGCGAGCGCGCCCAGCGTCGGCGCCACGTCCTTCGTCGTCGCCGGTGCGTCGCGGCAACCCGCCGTCACCCCGTCGCCGTAGAAGATGATCGGCACGCGGCGGTCGTACAGGTACGGCGAGCCGTGCACGACCACGTCGAGATCGAGCATCGCCCACGGCTGGAGCCGCACGGCGACGCCTTCGCGCGCCACGATGGAGCGTCCGCTCTCGAACGAAAACACGGGGTAGCGCGGCACCCGATTCTCGGAGTAGCTGTGCCGGTATAGACGGATGAACGAGTCCTGCGGCGCGCCGGCCCCGAGCAGCTCCTTCGGCGTCATCGCGTCGGCCACCCACGGATAGCGCTCCACGGCCGCGGCCACGGCGGCGGAGCGCGCGGCCGGATCGCTCCCGGCTGCCTCCGCCGCGGAGTCGGCCGCCGCCAGCGCCTCGTCCACCTGGCCGCCGGTCACCCGCTCGGCTTTCTCGCCCCGCTCCCGACGGGCCTCCGGCGCGGCGGGCGCCGAGTGGTCGGCCGACAGGGCCAGCACCCAGCGGCCGCGGCCCACCGTCTCGTCGAGGAAATCGAAGAAGGCTCCGAGCTCCGTGTCGAGCCGCCACAGGTTGTCGAGCTGCTCGAGACTCCACGGGCCGTACCAGTGCCCGATGTCGTCGATCTGCGACAGGACGACGACGAGCAGGTCGGTCTCGTCGCGCTGGCCCAGCTTCCGGGCGCGCACGGCGCTGCGGGCGAGGCCGAGCGTCACCTCGTCGAGCATCGGGGTGTTCGAGAACCACGACACGACGGCGCGCGGGTTGGAGCGGTAGCGGGCCGGCATCTCGTCGTGGAACCGGTGCGGAAACGTCGGGTGCGTTCCGCCGCTCTCCCACGCGGCCGAGTCCGCCCGGGCGAGGGCCCGCAGGGAGTCCGGGGCGGAGAACGTCCAGGCCGTGTCGGCCAGGAAGACGGGCAGGGAATCGGCGTTGAATTCGCGCACCCAGGCGGGCAGGCTGTCGCGGTAGAACGTCGAGGTCAGGTAGCCCGGCAGGCGGGGGTCGAACCAGTACACGTCGCCCGGGGTGCGGGCGTAGAGGAGCGACGAGTGCCGGCCCGTGCCCACCGCGACCCGTCGCGCACCGCTCGCCCCGGCCCATTCCCACAGTCCGTCGGCGAGGATGTGGCGCGGCGAGGCGCCGTCGCCGGCCGCGTCGCCGTCTAGTCCGAGCAGGCGCTCCGTCGAGTCGGCGACCGCGTCCGTGAAGCGGCGGGCGCCCGCCTCGCCCTCGTAGAAGGCGGCGTCGACGATCCCGTGCCGCGCCGGGTCGAGGCCGGTGCTCAGGGTGACGTGGCCCGGGTGCGAGACCGTGATCGCGTGGTCGACCCGGCCGTTCTCGAACCGGGCGCCCTCGTGCAGCAATCGGCCGAGGCCCCCTTGCAAGTACGGTTCGTACTGATCGAGCACGTCGGAGCCGAGCTGGTCGACCGCGATGAACACGGCGAGCCTGGGGGTTGTGTCCGCATCCTCCCGGGCCTCGCCGCCCCCGCATCCCGTCGTGAGCCCGAGGCCGGCGATCAGCGCGAGAGCGACCGCCGGAACCGGCGGGCGTCGTCGGGGTCGAGAACTGCGTGGGTGCATCGTCACCTGCCTCCGGTCCCGGGGAGAACGACGTGGAGAGATATGCCGGGCCGGCGCCCGGAGTTCCGGGACACGTATTCGGGACCAGAGAGAGACGTCGCATGACATCTGGACGACCCTGGCCGCGATTCGCGCTCGCCGCGCTCCTGCTCGGACTCCACCCCGCGGCGGGCACGGCCCAGGACTCCACCGCGTCCGACGAGCGCGCGCTGCGCGCCGCTCACGAGACCATCCTGCGCGCCCATCGCGAGAACGACCTGCCGGCCTGGACGTCGCTCGAGGCCGACGCGTACGTCGAGGCGAACGACGGCCGCGTCACCTTTCCGACCCGGGAGGAGCGCCGGGCCCGCCGGGCGCCTTACCTGCGGGAGACCCGGTTCACCCGCTACGAGGACCTGCGCGAGCCGATCGTCGAGGTCTCCGACGACGGCACGATGGGGTGGGTGATCGCCCGGGTCGCGGCGCGCGGCACGCGCACGGCGGCCGACGGGACGCGCGACCCGGTCGAGTTCGTGGCGGCCTGGGTCGAGCTGTACCGGAAGATCGACGGACGCTGGCGGCTGGTGGGCAACGTGTCGAACCTGGCGAGCCCGGAGGCCGACGAGGCGGCCGTCGAGCGGTCCGCCGGCCAGCGGCTGGCCGAAAGCCGGCGCCTGCAGCGCGAGAGCATCCTCGCCTATCGGGCCGGCGACATCACCGCCTTCCGCGCGAAGAACGATTCGGCCCTGGCCCTGCGGCCGGATCATCCGAGCCTCGTCTACAACGGGGCGGCGGCCGCGGCGCTCGCCGGTGACACCGCGGCGGCCCTCCGCCTGCTTGGCCGCCTGGCGGACTGGGGGCTCGCCTACGACCCCGGGCAGGACTCCGACTTCGACGCGCTGCGCGGAACCGCGGAGTTCGCGGCCGTACGGGAGGGCCTCCTCGCGAACCGCGCGCCCCGCGGCCGGGCGCAGTCCGCCTTCCGTCTCCCCGAGCGGGAGATGATCGCCGAGGGGCTCGTTTACGATCCCGAGTCACGGTCGTTCGTGGCTACCGACGTGCGTCATCGAAGCGCCTGGCGGCTCGGTGAGGACGGCGCGTCGCCGACCCGTCTCGTCGACGCCGCCGACGGCTCGCCATCGCCGCTCGGGCTGGCGATCGACCCGGCGCGCCGGGCGCTGTGGATCTCCGGGACGCGGGTGCCGGAGTCGATCGTGACGCCTGGCGATTCCGCCGCTGCCGAGGCGCAGGTGCGAGAGTACGATCTCGACAGTGGCGTCCTCCGGCGCGTGCTACTCCTGCCCGGCCGTGACGCGGGCGGCGACTCCGCCGGGCCCGCCCCGGCCGCCGGCGACGTGGCCGTCGAACCGGGCGGCACGGTGCTCGTGTCGGACTGGCGCACCGGGGCGCTGTTTCGCGGCGTGCCGGATTCCGACACGCTCGTCGAGGTGCTGCCGCCCGGCAGCCTCGGCTCGCCGCAGGGGATCTTCCCGCTCCCGGACGGCAGCGGGGCGTGGGTGGCCGACTACGCGCTCGGACTCGCGTTCGTCGACTTCCGTGATGCGTCCGTCGAAGTAGCCCGGACGTGGACGACGCTCCTCGGGGCCGACGCGGTGGCGGCGGACGGCCGCCGGCTGCTCGTCGTGCAGAACGGCGTCGCCCCGGCCCGCCTGCTGCAGGTCGACCTGTCGGCGGATTTGCGGAGGATCGAGAACGTCCAGGTCGTGCTCGCCGCCCATCCCGATTTCGGCGGTCCGACGGGGCTCACCGTCGTCGACGGGGTTCCGTACCTGATCGCCGACGGGCAGTGGGAGCGCTTCGCGGACGGGGTTGCCGATCCGCAGGAGCTGGAGCCGCCGGAGGTGCTGCGGGTCGGTCCCTGACCGGCCGGAAGGCCTGAAGGACCGGGCTGCTAGCCTTCGAGCCGCGTGAGCAGCGCCTTCATCCGCGCGATTTCGGCGCGCTGGTCGGCGTCGATGTCCGAGATGAGCTGGAACAGGGCCGGCTCCTGGCCGGCGCCCTCGTGTGTCCGGAGGTCGTCGACCATCGTCAGCGCCCCCTCGTGGTGCGGAATCATCAACCGCAGGAACATGCGGTCGAACGCCGGTCCCCTCGATCCCTCGAGCGCCTCCATCTGCGCCACCGAGGCGAGGCCGGCCATGTGGGCGTGCTCCGGCGGAGCGCCGCCGTGCGGTCCGAGGCCGTGCGCCGGTCCCGGCTCGTCGTGCGCCGCGAGCCAGTTGTTCATCAGCCCGATCTCGTATTCCTGCGACCGGGTGATCCGGCGCGCGAGGCTGAGGATCGACGGGTCGTCGGTGCGCTCGTCCACGAGGGCGGCCATGGCCAGCGCCTGCGCGTGATGCACCAGCATGCCGCGCACGAAGTCGGCATCCGCCGCCACGTAGGGAGCGTCGGACTCCGGAACGTAGGCCGCGCTGTCGACGGTGGGCACCGGGCCGGAGGCCGGCGTCTCGGCGGCGGTCGAGCCCTGGCCGGCCGAGCCGCAGCCGGCGGCGAAAGAGAGCAGGATCGTGCCGATCAGGACGAGCGCCGCGAGCCGGACGCGATCCCGAATCGACGAGGGGCGGACGGGAAACTCCATGGCGGCAAGATCCGCCGCCGGGCTTCGGGAAGCAATTTTGCCCGTTGCCGGCCCGGCGGCATCCGCCCGCCGGACCGGGTGTGCGGGAGCGTCGTGCTGCGGACGCTCCGCCTCAGACCACGGGCGTGCCCTTCCAGTAGACCGCGGCCGAAACGACGTTGCAGTTGAACGCGAAGCCTAGATCGATCTCGACGGCGTCGCCGGCCGCGACGGCCGCCTCGATCTGGCTGTCGGTCGTCAGGCGGGTGTTGACCGCGCCGTCGGCCACGGCTTGCGGGGTGAATACGACTTCGACGACCTCCCACGCGATGTTGAAGTCCGGCTTGCCCGGGGGATCCGCGACGTGGTCGTGGCCGGGAACGGCCGCGACGTTCGTCCCGTACACGCTCGGCTGGGCGCCGACCGCGACACCTGCCACGTCACCGGCGTGATCCGGGCAGTTACCGGGCACGCCTTCGCAGTTGAAGTGTCCGCCGGCCGCGGCCGTGGATCCCGGCGGATACTCCACCAGGTAGAGCGGCGAGACCGCGTGCGAGTTGGCGTGCGACGGAAGCGGCGCCCCGACCGGCGTGAGCAGGTACATGATCTCCCCGCTGTCGGCGTCGTAGGCGGGCTCGATCGCCGCATGTCCGTTGCCGACGAGGTGCTCGCCGGTGGGCGCGCCGGTCGGAACCAGGTGCGCGTCCTGCGGCGCGGCGCCGACGCTGGATGCGGTCGAGGGGGCGGTGGGGGAGTCCGTCGTGCATCCGGTCGCGAGCAAGACCGCGATCGCCGCTGCCAGTGCACGGGTGTCGAGTAGGTGTCTCACGTAGACCTCCTGGTCTGCAGGAGTGATTACGCATCGCCGCATGCGGTGCGTCGAAATGCAATCCGTGAATACATGTGCCACAACGCAAAAACCCCACGCGAAGGTGTCGCGCAGGGTCGTGTTCGATAATCGGGCACGGCTCGGGAGCAGAGCTCTCCGGCTTCATCTTCGATACTGCCGGTGACTGAATTAGCGCACTTCCGCCGCGAGCGCAAAACCGGGACGCCGGGCTCGCGCTGCCGGACCACGTGTCGGACGCCCGGGGGTTCCGTCGCCTCCGCCCGTCCTCTAGCTTGTCGGCCATGGCGAACAAGACTCCCAGCCTGGTCAAGAAGCTGCTGTTCCGGCTCGACGGAACGGCCGACAGCGCCAAGGTGAGCTTCACGAGCGCGAAGGGCACCGAGTGGCAGGCGGAGTTGTGCCTGCATTCGGGCGATAACCCCCAGTCGCCCCGGCTCATGGTGATGTTCCGGCAGCCGCGTTATCCGTCGGTGCCGCAGCGCTACACGCTGCTTCCGCCCCGTTTCTCGAAGGTGCCCGACGAGGCCGCCAGGCAGATCGGCGAAGACGACCTGCGCGAGCTCCTCGCGAACTCGGTGCAGGTGTAGGGCGGCGAGCGAGGAGACCGAGAACATGGCCCGCGAATTCATGGACGACGAGATGATGCGCTGGGAGGCCTACGTGTCGGGCGGCCAGCCCGACGGGCCGAAAGCGGCGCGCATCTACTTTCTCAGCCTCGACTCGCCGCTCGCCCGGGCCCGCTACGTGGCGCACGAGAGCCGCAAAGTCGCCACGGCCGAACGGGAGCTCCGCGCGATGAGCGACGACGATCTCCGCGAGCTGCTGGCGGCCAGCACCCCGAACGACTGACCCGGACGCCGTGGCGCGCGATGGGCGGGAAGGGTCGATCGAGGTCATCACGGGCGTGATGTTCAGCGGCAAGAGCGAGGAGCTCCTGCGCCGCGTCCGCCGGGCCCTCATCGCACGCCGCAACGTGCAGGTGTTCAAGTCCCACCTCGACGATCGCTATTCGGGCATCCAGGCGATCAGCTCCCACGACGGCCGGGTGGTCGAAGCGCACCCGGTAAACGAGGCGTCGCAGGTCGCGTCGCAGATCGAGCCCGACACCGAGGTCGTCGCGATCGACGAGGTGCAGTTCCTCGACGACGCGATCGTCGACGTGTGCAACGACCTCGCCGACCGCGGGCTCCGTGTGATCGTGAGCGGCACCGACATGGACTTCCGCGGCCGCCCGTTCGGCCCGATCGGCCCGCTCCTCGCGATTGCCGAGGAGATCGACAAGCTCCACGCGATCTGCGTGAAGTGCGGCGAGCTCGCGACCCGCAACCAGCGGCTGATCGACGGGAAGCCCGCCCCGGCCGAGGGCCCGACGATCCAGGTGGGCGGCGCCGAGAGCTACGAGGCGCGCTGTCGCCGCTGCCACGAAGTCCCGTCCGCGGCCGACGAGCAGATCACGCTGGTGGAGGGCTGAGGGTCTAGCGCACCAGGTAGACGTCGAGGAAGTCGTCGCGCGCCTGGTAGATGAGCTTCCCGCCGGGGTCGAAGACCGCCGGCATGAGGGCCCAGTGGATCGCGTCCGGATCGGGGTCCGGGTGCGCGAACGAGTCGATCTGCTCCATGCGCTCACGGTCGACCAGCAGGCTGTGCGAACGCCCGGAGAAATCGTCTCGAACCGTGAGCCACAGCAGCTCCCCGTCCGGGCTCAGGGCGATGTCGAGTCCGTCGCCCTCTCCGCTGAACAACTGGCGCGTGAGCACGTCGGTCTCCGTGTCGATCTCGGCGATGCCCGGCTCGCGCCTTCCCACCGCCGCGTAGACGAACCGGTCGTCCGGGCCGACGACCATGTTCCCGGTGCTCGCCGGGGTCGTCGAGCCCGGCGAGAGGTCGATGCGGGCGAGGACCTCCCCTGTCGCCGGATCGCCGACGACGAGCCCGCCTTCGCTCCGGCGGCTGAAGTAGATCTTCCGGTCTTCGTCCAGGAGCGCGATGGCCCACGAAAAATCGGGGTAGAATGTCGAGGCGGGGAACCCGGCCTCGCCGATCTTCTCCGGGATTGTCCGGTCGACCCGGACCGGGACGCCGTACCCATACTCTCCCACCCAGATGATGTCGGGGTCGAGGCGGGAGCGCGCGATCCCCCGACTGAGCAGCGTACCGGGTATCCGGCTCTCCCAGGACAGCGTCTCGCGATTGAAGCGCTCGACGAACACCGTCGCGTAGAGGAAAGGGTCACCCGGAATGCATAGCGCCCGGGCGGGCGGCTCCGGGAGGACGCCCGGGAAGGTGCCGACCGGCTGCAGCGTCTCGCCTTCGAACACCATGACGGCGTAGGCGCGCAGCAGGTAGAGGCGCCCATCGTCCTCGCAGACCACCATGTCGGTCGAAGCCGCGCCCGGCTCGTAGCCGAGGTCGATCGTCCGGTGAGCGTCCACCCGGCGGACGTGCATCAGCAGCGTGTCCGCCCCGCGGTTTCCCGCCGAGTCCTCGACCGAGACCACGAGGCGCGGCGTGCCGTGCCGCACGAGTTGCTCGTAGGTCTCCTCGAACACGAGGCCCTGCCCGCTGCGGTCGAGCTCGTGCCACACGGCGGTCAGATCGGCGCCCGATTCCGCCGGTCCGTCGATCTCGCCGAGGATCTCGATGCGCGCGGTCGCCGGATCGATGCCGCTCTCGGCATCGTTCCAGGCGACCAGGACGTCGATGAGCCCGTTTCCCGAGTAGTCGTAATTGGTGGCGGGCAGGCTGTAGCGGTCGAGACTGTCGGCGGGGAAGTCGATGCGAACCATCGGCGGGGTCGTGTCCGTCCCCCCGGGCTCGGTCGGCGGGGACTCGCCGGCGCATGCGCCCAGCGGCAGCAGCGCGGCCAGCGAGGCGAGACACAGCAGACGTCGAAGAGGCACACGCGCCTCCCAGGGACCAAAAGGTGACGGACTCGTCCGGCGGGGCGCACCGGAAAGCTCGGATGCGCCGCCGTCGGAGGCAAGTTCGTCCCTCGGCCCGCCGCTACGGACCCTGGCGCGCCGCTACCCGCTGCGTGAACCGCAGCTCGTATGCCTGCGTCCACGGCCCGTCGGCCGCCGGGGCCTCCTCGACGATCCGCTGCAGGCCGCCGTCGTCGCTCGTCCAGCGGACCCGCGTGTAGACGCCGTCCACCGGCTCGACCTCCGCGAACGCGCGTTCGCCGGAGTGCGGATCCCACTCGCTGCGGCGCAGGGCCCGCGCGTCGGACGCGAGAGAATATTCCACCCAGCGGTCGAGGTTCGCGTCGTACGCTCGCACGGCGAATCGTTCCCACGAGCCGTCTTCGGTCCAGGTGCGGACCATCACGGCGCAGCCCTCGAGGATCCGCACGAGCCACGTCCGCACGTCCGTCGAGTCATTGCCCGGGGCGATCCTCGTTCCCGTCCACTCGCCCAGGTAGCGGTCGAAGGTCCGGTAAGCGGGCTGCGGGCAGCGCTCGGTCGACATCGAGGGGCCGTTCCACAGTCCGGCCGCCGTGGCGGGGCGGCGCGTGAAGTCCATCCGCCAGCTCGCCTGCCACGTGTCGCCGCCGTCGTGGGAGATGCCGTTCATCCACGTGAACGCGTCGTCGTCGATGTCGGTGAACAGCAGCCGGCTGAGCACCGTCGATCCGTCGGAGCCCTCGAATTGGTTCCTCAGCACGAGGTCGTCGCCGTCCGCTCCGCCGCTCGGCGTCCCGAACGAGGCGTTCGGACCGATCGGCCACAGGAGCGCGGCTTCCCAGCTCTCCGCCGCCGGGTTCCAGGCCCTCACCGAGAAGCCCACGATGTGGCCCGCCTGCGGGAACGCGTACCCGCGCCAATGTTCGACGACCGCGCAGCCGCCCAGGACTGTGTACACACGATCCGTCGCCCGGCCCGTCTCGAACCAGCGATCACCGTTCGGCGGACGGTTGTGGTTCTGGACGTCCCACTCGCCGAGCCAGAAGTCGAACTGCCGCGCCTCGGGCTCGGGGCACCAGTCGTCGCGGTGCTGCGCCAGGGCCGCGGGACTCGCGGCGAGAACGAGCACCGCAGCGGCGGCGCAGGAGAAGAGTTGCCGGCTCCGGGTCATGATTGCCTCCGATGTCACGGGACGATGCGAGTCAGTTTCTGAGTGCTACGGCCGTCTGCATGGTCCCGTGGCGTCGGCTCAGGGCTCGTCGCCACCCGGTATTACGCGAATCTTGCGGACGCGCATGATCGCGCCCACCGAGTCGATGCGGGCGAGATATTTCTCGCGCTGCGAAGGGTCGAGCACCTCGAGGATGCCGTGCTGAGCGCGGGTCGCTTCGCGTCGCAGCGCGGAATCCGTCCAATCCGAGAATTCGTCGAGGATGCTGTCGACGGCCGCCTGCTGGGCGTCGCTCAGCTCGAGGTCGTCGAACACCGACGGGCCGGTCTCGACCGTCGTCCAACCGGAGTCGGCGATCGGCACGGAATCAGGGCCCACGCGATGGACGGTGGAATCGATTCGGACGGCGCCGGATCCCGGAACGGACTCCGCGGCCGCGACCGGCGTCGTCTCGCCGGACTCCACGGTCGAGCGCGACGCCGCGGCGTCCCTCCACCACGCGCCCGCCGCGGCGCCGAGCGCGAACGCGCCCAGCAGGGCCGCGGCGCCGAGCCAGGCGGCCCGTCGGTCGCGAATCATGGCGACGTCTCCGCGAACGTGGCGAGGAGCTCGTCGGGCGAGGCGTCCGCAGCGTCGCCGGCGGGGCCCTCGAGCCCCCAGGCGGAGGTCAGTATGCCCGGGTCGACCCGGGCCGCGGCCGCCGCGGGAGGCGGCGCCGACGGCTCCAGCCCGCGGCCGCCGATCAGCAGCACGAGCCACACGGCCGCCGCGGCGGGCAGGATCAGCGGGGCGAGGCGCGCCGGCCAGGCAAAGGCGTCGGCCAGCATCCCCGGGATTCCGCGCGCTTCCAGCTCGCGGATCTCTCGCAGGGCGGCGCCCACGACGCGGCGCTTCGTCGCGTCGGACGCTCGCAGCGGTGCCAGGTCCGTCGGTCTCTCGTCAGCCATCGGATTCGTTCTTCTCCCCGGAGAGCGGGTCGCTCAGCAGCTCTCGCAAGCGAGCTCGCGCGTCGGACACGTGACGCCGGCTCGTCAGCTCCGATATGCCCATCAACTCCGCGACCTCGGCGTGCCGGAATCCCTCGAGGTCGTACAATAGCAGCGCCTCGCGCTGGCGATCCGACAGCCGGCGCAGCGCGGTTTCGAGCCGCCGGCCGAGCTCGTTGCGCGCTGCGGCGCGCTCCGGCCCCACCGTGTCGGCGGGCAGGCCGGGATGGAGCGGCACGAGCCGGCGCCGACGTTCCGCGGCGATCCGGTTCAGCGCGACCCTCCGCACGACCTGGAGCAGCCACGAGCGGAAGCGGCGCGCGTCGCGGCACTGGCCGATCCGCTGCCAGGCGCGCACGAACGCGTCCTGGCATACGTCCTCGGCCTCGGCCCGGCGGCCCGTCACTCCCAACGCCACGGCGAACGCCGCGTCGAAGTGCCGCAACAGCAGCTCCTCGAAGGCGGCGCTGTCGCCATCCTGGGCCCGCGCTACGAGGCCGACGGGCGCTTCCCGCGATTCCTCCACACGACCCTCGCCCCCGGGGGACGCACTTGCGGGCGCCCCCGACGGGCGGCGTCCGCGACGGAAGTCGACCGCGGCGTCCGGACTCAGCGCAACTCCCACAACACCTGGAGGATCTTCCAGCCCTCCTCGGTTCGGACGAGGTGCAGGAGATCCACCCACTGCGGGGCGTCGATCCGTACGGCCGCGACGTCTCCGTACATCGTAAGCAGCCGCGTGCGGTCGCGGTAATCGGCCGCCTCGTCCGCGTCGGGACCCTTCATCCCGGTCATGCTGATCAACTCCTCGGCACTCGACGTCCGGATTCGTCCCTCGCCTTCGCGAATCTCCTTGACGAGCTCCGGGTGCAGGGCCCGTCGCATGCGCTCCGGGTCGCCGTCGGCCCATCCCTCGATGTAGTCGAGGGCCGTCGCGATCACGGCCGTGGAATCCGCCGCGGTCTGCGCCGCCGCCGGACGTGGCGCCACGGCGCCGAGCCCCAGCGCCAGCAGGGCCAGGCGGGCCGTCGTGGCGTTCACGTGCCCGCTCCCGGCGCGGCCCCCGCGTCCCGGCCGAGCCACAGTCGCGCGGCGGCCGGATCGAGGACCAGCACGAGTCCCTCCAGGAAGCGGGCCCCCAGGTTCGCGAACGGGAAGCCGCCCTGCAGCTCCACGTGCGGATTCTCGAACTCGAGGCCGGCCACGCGCACCGTGCCCACGAGCCGGCCTCGCTGCACCTCCATCGTGCTGGTGACGAGCCGCACGGAGTCCGCCACAAGCTCCCCGTCGAACGACAGCGAATCGCGCAGCGCGATCGGCAGCGACAGGCTCGCCTTGTTTCCCGAGTCGATGTCGGCGGACACGGCGTGGCCGGCCACGTCGATCTCGAGGTTGGGGATCGGGCGTTGCGGGTCGGCGTAGGGCACCGAGCCGTCTCCGTCGGACAGTGCGCCGGGGGCGATCCGCAGCTCGCCGGCCGCGTAGTCGAAGGTCACGAGGTTGCCGGCCATGAACCGTGGCGACAGGATGCCGCGCGCGCCGCCCAGGCGCTCCCAGAGCGCGTCGTCGTCGAGGCCGATGAGGCGGACGTCGTGGAAGCGTCCCTCCGCCACGCCGAGCTCGGACGCCTGGTAGATCTGCACCTCCCGCGGGGGGCCGCCCGAGGGGTCGCCGGCGAGTGCCCGGGCGACCGGGGACAAACCCAGCTCGGCGGGGAGCGCCGGATCGACGACCGAGGACGTGGCCCCGGAGTCGACGATGAACCGATACGGGCCGCCTCCGTTCACGGTGACCAGGACCGTCGGCCGTCCCTCCAGCATGTCGATCGGCGCGCGAACGGCCGCCGCCAGCGGTTGCGGGGGAGGGGGAGGAGCCATCCGCCGCTGCTGCGCGGCGGCGGGGCCGGCCAGGACGAGCAGGACGGCCAGGGCCGATCCCGCGGATATTCGCTGCATGGTCGTCGTCTCCTTCGTGCGCGTTCGGGTCCCGGTGCGGCTACCTTCGAAGAGGAGACAGCGGACGTCGGAGGAGTGTGAGCGCCTCACGCTTCGGACGGTGGCGCTGTCTTCGGGCGGAAGGGTCTCGACGGGCGGGATCCGTGGAACCGGGATGGGAGAGGCGACGATGGGGGAATTCTTCGCACTGGGGCGGCGGTCCATGACCGGAGCGGCCCTGCTGGGCGCAGCTTTGACGCTGACCGCGCCGGCCGCGCCGGCGATCGCCCAGCATACGGCGGACGACTTGCGCGCCGTCGAGCGCGCCTGGCTCGACGCTTACGAGAACAACGACATCGACGCGATGCGGAGGATCGTCGCCGACGGTTTCGTCATCACCTATGCGAGCGGCCGGCAGCGCGACAAGGCCGAAACGATCGCCTCGCTGAATCCGGACGTGCCGAACGATCCGAACTCGCGCATGTACA
>JASFRN010000055.1:0-17295 GCA_050114915.1 Gemmatimonadales bacterium
ACCGCGGCCCCGGCCCGCCGTCTGCTGGTCGGCCACGACGATCGTGCCGGCCGGCGCATCGTCCTCCTCCGCGAGTCGCCGGGCTTCGTCGTTGGTCGATTCCACGGAAGCGAAAGGGTGCACCGGGTGATCCCAGCGCTCCGCTAGCTCGTCGGCCGAATGCCCGTCCCACGTCGCTGCAACTTCGGTCATCGCATCTTCCTCGCCGCGCCGGTCGTGCGCGGCGGCTGGTGGAGCGTTTTCACTCGATGCTACAGTAACGTCGCGGCGCACCCTGAACAGGGGCGAAGACGGTCAGCGCAGTGCCGGCCACGCGAGCGCCGCCAGCAGATACGCGCCACCGGCCGCCCAGCAATACCAGGCGAAGTGATGGAACGTCCGGGCCTGCAGCATGCGCACGAACAGTCGGATGGCGAGCACGCCGGCCAGCGCCGCGGTCACGAAACCGGCCACGATCGGGGCCATGCCGTGCGCGGCCGTCGCCCCGAAGCCGTCGGCCTCGAGGAGACCGGCCCCGAGGATCGCGGGCACGGACATCAAGAAAGAAAACTCGGCCATCCGCACCACCTCCACGTCGAGCCAGGCGCCCATCGCCACCGTCGAGCCGGAGCGCGAGATTCCAGGCAGGATCGCGGCTGCCTGCGCCACGCCGATCCACAGGCCGCGGCGCGCGTCGGGCAGGGGCCGGTCGGCTCGCGGCCCGGTGTACTTCAGCGTGTACACGATGCAGCCGGTGACGAGGAGCATCGACGCGGCCAGAAGCGGTCGGTCGAAAGCGCCCTCGAAGGCGCCGCGGAGGAAGACGCCGGCCAGCCCGGCCGGAATCGACGCGAGCACGATCAGGCCCGCGTAGCGCCAGGCCTCGGCCTTACCGGTGAAGATGCCCGCCAGGAGCTCTCCCACCCGGCGCCGGTACACCCAGAGCACGGCGGTCAGTGTAGCGAGGTGGAGCACCACCTCGAACGTCACCCCCGGCTCGTCGATGCCCAGGAGGCGCTGCCCGAGGACCAGGTGACCACTGCTCGATACGGGAAGGAACTCGGTCAGCCCCTGGAGAATTCCGAGGACGACGGCCTGGAAGACGCTCATGCCCCGCGACGCTCCCGGGCCTGCCCGCGCTCACGGACACGCCCGACCACGCGTCGATAGAAGGCCTCGTACATCGGAACGATGCGGTCGACGGAGAACTCTTTCACCGCCCGGCGGCGCGCGGCGTCGGAGGCCGCGGTCCACCGCTCCTCGTCCTCCAGGAGCTCGATCGCGGCGCCGGCCATCGAATCCACGTCCCCGACCGGGTACAGGGCGCCCGTGACACCGTCCTCCACCACCTCCACGATCCCGCTCCCCGACGTGCCGACCACCGGCGTCCCGCACGACATCGCCTCGAGAGCCGCGAGCCCGAACGACTCCTGCTCGCTCGGCAGCAGCAGCAGGTCGGCGCGGGCCAGGAGCTCCGCCACCGACTCGAGCTTGCCGAGAAACAGTACGTCCTCTCCGACGCCGAGCTCGGCGGCCAGCTCCTGGGCGAGCGACCTGTCGGGGCCGTCGCCGACGAGGACGAGCTGCGCGGGCATCCGCTGCCGCACGCGGGCGAAGATCCGCACCACGTCCCCCACCCGCTTCACCCGCCGGAAGTTGGAGATGTGCATGAGGATCTTCTCGCCGTGCGGCGCCAGCGCCGTGGAATGGCAGGCATATCGGCTGCGGTCGTAGACGTCCGGATCGACGAAGTTCGGGATCACTTCGATCTCGCACGTGGGACACTCGAAGGCACCGAACGTCTCGTCCCGCAGGTATCGCGAAACCGCCGTGAGGCCGTCGGACCGTTCGATCGAGAACTTCGTGATCGACCAGAACGACGGATCCTGTCCGACCAGCGTGATGTCGGTGCCGTGCAGCGTCGTGGCGATCGGGAGGTCGAACCCCTCGTGCCGCAACATCTCACGCGCCGTCCAGGCGGCCGTGGCGTGCGGAATCGCGTAGTGCGCGTGCAGGATGTCGAGGTCGTGCTGACGGGCGACCGCGTGGATCTGAACGGCGAGCGACAGCGAGTACGGGGGGTATTCGAACAGCGGATAGGTGTGGACATCGACCTCGTGGTAGAACAAGCGGTCGTGGAACCCGGTGAGCCGGAACGGCTGCGCATAGGAGATGAAGTGCACTTCGTGGCCCCGGTCGGCGAGCGCGATGCCGAGCTCGGTCGCCACGGCGCCCGAGCCCCCGTACGTCGGGTAGCAGGTGATTCCGATCTTCATGCGCTCGTCCCTTCCCCTCCGCCGTTCGTGTTCCAGGCCGCCCGGGCCTCGACCACCCGGTCGGCCAGCTCGTCAACCGGCCGGCGCCCGTCGAGCCGCAGCGCGTGATCGGGCAGCTGGTGCCGGAACCAGGTCCGCTGGCGGCGCGCGTACGACCAGGTGTCGCGAACGATGCGCGACAGCGCCTCCTCGCGCGAGACCTCACCCGCCATCCACGCAGCGACCGCTTCGTAGCCGATCGAGCTGAACGCGGGCGAGTCGCGGTCGTGGCCGGCGGCCCGCAGCGCGCGCACCTCGTCGGCCCAGCCGCTCGACAGCGCCCGTGCGGCCCGCTCGCGGATCCGGCGCCGGTGCTCCTCACCCGGCAGGGTCAACACGATCGGCAGTGACTCCACCGGCTCCGCTTCGGGCGGTCCATGCCGTTGCCACCAGCTGATCGGCCGTCCCGTCATCAGGGCCATCTCGATCGCGCGCAGACAGCGCTGGCGATCGAGCACGTCGAGGCGCTCGCGGAGGGCCGGGTCCAGCGTCGCCGTCCAGCGTCGGAGCGTGCCCAGCGGCCGTTCCTCGAGCCAGGCCTCGAGCGCGGCCCGGCGGTCCGGGTCCATCGGCGGCTCGCGGAAGATCGGCCGCGTGAGCGCCCGATAGAACAGGCCCGTGCCTCCGACCAGCAGCGGGAGGCGGCCACGGCGCCGGATCTCCGAAATCCAGTCGCGGGCCTGCCTCGCGAACCGTCCCGCGCCGTACCGGGTTCCCGGCGCCAGGGTGCCGACCCCATGATGCGGGACGCGTTGGAGCTCTTCGGGCGTCGGCGCCGCCGTACCGATCACCAGCCCGCGGTAGGCCTGGCGACTGTCGAGCGACACGATCTCGGCGTCCAGGCGTTCGCCGAGCTCGAGCGCCAGCGCCGTCTTCCCCGTGGCGGTCGGGCCGAGGACGGCGAGCGTTGCCTCCAACCGGTCTTCCAACGGCCGGCTAGCTGCGCCCGAAGCGCCGCGCCAGCTCGTCGGGCGTCAGCCGGAGGATCGTCGGGCGGCCGTGCACGTCGTGGCCGGGCAACTCGGTGGCGAACAGACGGTCGACCAGCTCCTCCATCTCGGTCCGCGAGAGCGCCTGGCCGGCCTTGATCGCCCCCTTGCAGGCCAGGCTCTTGGCGATCTTCTCGTGCTGATTCCGCGCGCTGTCGACGAGCTCGGAGCCGTGGGCGAGCTCGTGGATCATGTCGCGGAAGCAGCGATCCGCGTCGAAACGCTCGTGCAACAGCGGCACCGCCTGGACGATCACCGACCGGCCACCGAACGCCTCGATCTCGAACCCGAGCGCCCGGAACATGCCCGCGAGCTCCTCGACGGCCGAGAACTCGGGCGGCGACAGCCGCAATGTTATCGGAAACAACAGACGCTGGGACGATCCTCCGCCCTTCGCGAACCGCTCCATCGTCTGCTCGAACAGGACGCGCTCGTGCGCGGAATGCTGATCGATCACGAGGAGTCCACGTCGCGTGGGCATGAGAATGTAGCTGTCGTGCAGCTGCCAGGGACCGCTGTGCGACGGATCCACCCGGACGGCGGCCCGTAGATCCTCTTCGTCGGGAGCCTCCGATTCCGAACCCTCGCTCCGTGACACGAACAGCGCGAACTGGGACGCGGCACCTCCCTCGTCGCCTTCCTCCAGGTCCGGACCCGGCCGTTCGACGAACGCGTCGGCGCCGGGCGCGGGCGTTCGATCGATCGGTGCCGAAGGGGCGGCCGACGACGCCTGGCGACGCTCCCGGATCTCCGGGGTGCTCGAGAGGTCGGCGAGGCGTCGGCGCACCACCGCCTCCACCGCCTCGCCCACGGAAGCCGCGTCGCGAAACCGGACCTCCGCCTTCGAGGGATGGACGTTCACGTCGACCGCGCCGGCGGGAACCGCGAGGTAGATGAACGCGGTGGGCCGCAGGTCGGGAGCCACGGTGGTGCGGTAGGCGTCATCCACCCGCCGCAGCAGGGCCGCATCCCGGAACGGTCGCCCGTTCACGAACAGATAGCGGCGAGCGCTCCCGGCTCGGGCGGCGTCGGGCCGCTGGATCCACCCCGCCACCCGTACGCCCCCGACTTCCCCGTCGATCGGAATCAGCTGGTCCGCCTCTTCCTCGCCCCACAGCGCGGCGACACGGTCCCGGACAGTGCCGGCGGCAGGGAGACGGAGCAGCTCGCGGTCGTTCGAGGCGAGTCGCAGCTCGACGGGGAGATTCGCGAGCGCGAGCAGGACCACGGCCTCGCTGGCCGCCCGGGTCTCGGCCGCCGCGGTGCGCAGGAACTTGGCCCGGGCGGGGACGTTGCGGAACAGCGAGCGCACGAGCACGGTGGTCCCGTGCCGGCGCGCGATCTCTTCGGAGGAGAGAATTCGCCCTGCCTGTACGACGATCCGCGTGCCCGCTCCACCGCCGGCCGGAGCCGTCGTGAGCTCGAACCGGCTCACGGCGGCGATCGAGGGCAGCGCCTCGCCGCGGAAACCGAACGACCCCACCGACGCCAGGTCGTCCACCTCGCGGATCTTGCTGGTCGCGTGGCGATCGAGGGCGAGCAGGGCGTCCGCCGCGGTCATTCCCTCGCCGTCGTCCGCCACCCGGATCGCCGTCTTGCCTCCGTTGCGCAGCTCGATCTCCACCCTCGACGCGCCGGCGTCGAGCGCGTTCTCCACCAGCTCTTTCACCACCGAGGCCGGCCGCTCGACGACCTCCCCCGCCGCGATCTGGTTCGCGACGTGGTCCGGGAGGATTCGGATGCGCGGCTCGCCCTCGCTCATGGCGCGTCCCCGGGCTCGAGCGGAAACTCGATCCCGTAGAAGGCGAGCGCGGCAGCCGTCGTCTGCTCGACGAGCTCGTCCGTCGAAACGCCGCGCAGCTCGGCCAGGCGGGCACAGGTATACGCGATGAACGCCGGCTCGTTGCGCCTTCCGCGCATCGGCACCGGCGCGAGGTACGGGCTGTCGGTTTCCACGAGCAATCGATCGTGGGGCACGCGGCGCACCAGGTCCGCGCCGTCGAACGAACCGAAGGTCGCGATCCCGCCGAACGAGACGTACCACCCGGCCTCCAGCCCGGCCTCGAGGAGCGCGCTCCCGCCCGTGAAGCAGTGGAGGATGCCCGTTACGCCTGCGCCGCGGTCGAGCAGGATCTCCAGCATCGCCTCGTCGGCGTCGCGGCTGTGGACGACGATCGGCAGGTCGGCCGACGCCGCCAGGTCGAGTTGCGCCTCGAACGCCTCCCGCTGAACGGAGCGGGGAGAGTTGTCGTAGTGGAAGTCGAGACCCGCTTCGCCGACCGCCACGACCTCCGGCGCGTGGAGCAGAGCCCGGATCTCCGCCTCGACCTCGTCGCTCCAGCCGGAGGCGTCGTGGGGATGCAGGCCGGCCGTCGCGAATACGACGCCGGGGAATCTTCGGGCGAGCGCCACGGCCTCACGGGCGTCGGCCGGATCGGTGGCCACCGTCACCATGCGATTGACGCCCGCTTCCCGGGCCCGGCGGACGACCTCGTCCACCTCGCCGGCGAACCGGTCGGACGTCAGATGCAGGTGCGAATCGAACACGTCACTCCGCGGTGAGCTACCGCCCCTTCTTGGCCGATTCGGTGCCGTGGCCGGAGCGGTTTTCGATCTCCAGCAGGGCCGGCGAGGCGACGAAGATCGACGAGTAGGTCCCGATCATCACACCCAGGATGAGCACGAGCGCGAAAGGCCGGATCACCTCTCCACCGAGCAGGAACAGCGCGAACAGGGTCGCCACCGTCGTTCCGCTGGTGAGGACCGTGCGGGGCAGTGTCTCGTTGATACTGCGGTTCAGCAGGTCGATGTACGCGTCCTTGCGGAACTTGCGGATGTTCTCCCGGATGCGGTCGAAAATCACGATCGTGTCGTTCAGCGAGTATCCGACGATCGTGAGGATCGCGGCCACCGTCGTGAGCGTGATCTCGATGTTCATCAGCGAGATGAACCCGAAGGTGATCAGGATGTCGTGGACGGTGGCGATCACCGCGGCGACGCCGAAGCGCCACTCGAATCGGAAGGCGAGGTACACCAGCGTGAGGCCGAAAGAGATCATGATCGCGATCAGCGCCCCGCGCTGGAGCTCGCCGCCGACCTTCGGACTGAGCGCCGACTTCCGGGCGATTTGCCATCCGTCCCCGTAAGCGGAATTCAGCGCCTCGGTGATCTTCGTCTCGACGGCGTCGCCGTTTCCTTCCTCGAACTCCGCGACGCGGACGAGATACTCCGACGTCGAACCGAACTCCTGGATCTGCGATTCGCCGTAGCCCGCGCCGGTGAGCGCCCCGCGGACGTCGGCGACGGTCGTCGGCTGATCGAACTCGAGCTGCACGAGCGTGCCGCCGGTGAAGTCGACGCCGAACCGCAGGCCGCCGTGCAGGGCGATCGAGCCGAGCCCGAGCACCAGCGCCAGGCCCGAGATCACGTAGGCGCGGCGCCGCGAGTTGAGGAAGTCGAAATGCGCGTGCTGAAACAGTCTCATCGAAGACGGACTCTCGTATCAGATGCTGAGCGGTTCGGAGGGCGACCGGCGCTCGAGATAAATCAGGAAGAACGTCCGGGTCACGAACAGGGCCGTGAAGAACGACGCGATGATACCGATCGAGAGCGTGACCGCGAAGCCTCGCACCGGGCCGGTACCGAACTGGTACAGGATGCCCGCGGTGATCAGCGTCGTCAGGTTCGCGTCCACGATCGCCGACAGCGCCTCGGCGAACCCGTTCTCGACCGCCGTCCGGGGCGTCTTCCCCGCATCGGTCTCTTCGCGGATCCGTTCGAAGATCAGCACGTTCGCGTCGACGGCCATACCGATCGACAGAATGATGCCGGCGATCCCGGGCAGCGTGAGCGTCGCCTGCAGTCCCGCGAGCGCCCCCAGCAGCAGCAGCACGTAAACCGTGAGCGCCGCCACCGCCATCGCGCCGGCGAGCCGGTAGTACCAGATCATGATCCCGATGACGGCGATGATGCCGACGACGAACGCCAGCCTACCGGCGTCGATCGAATCCTGGCCGAGCGACGGCCCGACCGTCTGCTCCTCGACGATCTTGATCGGCTGCGGCAGGGCGCCGGCCCGCAGGACGAGCGCCAGGTCCTGCGCCTCCTGGATGGTGGAGCCGGAGCCCATCTCGATCTGGGCCCGCCGGGACAGCGTCTCGTTGATGCGGGGCGCGCTCTGGACCTTGTGGTCGAGCACGATCGCCATGTAGCGGCCCACGTTGCGGCCCGTCACGCGCTCGAAGATCCGCGCGCCCTGTCGCGTCGTCCGGAACGGCACGTAGGGCGTGTTGAAGTTCGGGTCGCGGGCCGCCGGTCCGGCGTCCTCGAGCCGGTCGCCGGTGAGCATCGGGTCCTTCTCGACGACGTAGAGCTCGTAGTAGCTGCCCTCGCCCACCGTGGTCGGGCGAGCGCTCCACAACAGCTCGGTGTTCCGCGGAAGCAGCGCCTGCACCGTATCGAGAGCCACGAAGCGCTCGACGGTCGGCTTCTCCTGCTCCGCGACGTAGAACATGCCGGGAAGCGGAGCCTCGAGCAGCAGCTGGGTGAGCGGACGGGCCGTCGGCCCTTCCGCGCCGGCTTCGCCGGTCTCCTGTCCCGCTTCGTCCCCGGCCGCCAGGGTGTCCGCCGCGAGGGTGTCGGCCGGCAACGTGTCGGCAGCCGCCGGCAACGTATCCTCCGGACCACCGAGCAGCTCCTGGAGTCCAGGCGCCTGCTCCTCCTGGTCGACCACCCCGACGGGGCCGAGCTCTTCCGGCGGCACGACGGCGACGATCCCGCGGTCGATCCTCGGCAGCGCGTTACGGAACGAGTCGTCGTTGCGCACGAGCTTGAATTCGAGGAACGCCGTCTGCTCGACGATCTGCTTCGCGCGCTCCGGGTCTTCGATGCCGGCGAGCTCCACGATGATGCGCTCGTTGCCGACCTTCTGGATCGTCGGTTCGCGGACGCCGAACTGGTCGATCCGGTTGCGAATGGTCAGCAGCGTCCGGTCGATCGCGTCGGCGCGGGCCTGCTCGTCCAGCACGCCCGTGGAGTCGTCGATCTCCACGGCGAGATGCATTCCGCCGGCGAGGTCGAGCCCCAGGTTGATCGGCGAGACCTTGATCTCCCGGCTCGGATCCTGAGGGTCGGGCACCGATTTCGGTAGCAACGACCACCCGCAGAACAGCATGAGGCCGATGATGAGCAGGATGCGGTTTCTGACGTTCCCCATGAACTCGCGTACTGGAGTGAGCGATTGACGATTCGGCCGGCGCGGGGTCGCCGCGTCGGGCTCGATGACAAGCGGTGCAAGCTATGCCCGGCGGCCGAAGGGCGAAAGGACGGCGGCGACCTGGACAGCGCCCCGCGACCGGAGCGGGGTATCAGCGGCTGCGTCGCCCCCGGCTGAGGCGCGAGCGCACCGCGTTCTCGTCGGGCGCGCCCGGCGGGGGCCCCTCGGGCTCGACGGTGTGCGGGAACGACGGCTCGAAACCCTCGACCACGCGACGCGGCACCTTCTTCCCCATCAGCTTCTCGATTTCCTTGACGAGCAGGATCTCGTGGGTCGACATGAGCGTCACCGCGTCTCCGGTCTCGTCGCCGCGGGCCGTGCGGCCGACGCGGTGGACGTAGTCCTTGGGATCGTCGGGCACGTCGAAGTTCACCACGTGAGTCACGCCGACGATGTCGAGGCCGCGGGCCGCCACGTTCGTAGCCACGAGCACGCGGATCTCCCGCTTCCGGAACCCTTCGAGGCTGCGCTCCCGATCCCGCTGCGCCTTGTCGCCGTGCAGGTCGTCGGCGTTGACGCCCTTGCGCTGGAGGAACTCGCAGACCTGGGACGCCGTCACCTTCATGCGCGTGAACACTATCGCCTGGCCCTCGTCGCCCCATTCGTCCAGCAGGTGAGCGAGGAGTCCGTACTTGGCGGCGTGATCCACGGGGTGAATGACTTCCGTGATCCCTTCGGCGCTCGCCTCGAACCCGATCTGTACCTGAACCGGGTCGCGCATCATCTCGTGCACGAGCCCCAGGACGCTGTTCACGGTGGCCGAGAACAGAAGCGTCTGCCGGCTCTTCGGCGTCCGTTTGACGATGTCCTTGACGTCGTCGATGAAGCCCATGTCGAGCATGCGGTCCGCCTCGTCGAGCACCAGGACCTCGACCCGGCTCAGGTCCACCGTGCCCCGCTCGAGATGGTCGAGGAGCCGGCCGGGCGTCGCCACGACAACGTCGCACCCGAACCGCAGGTCCTCGATCTGCGCACCGATGGAGGTGCCGCCGTAGATCACGAGCGGCTCCACCGAGAGTCGACTCCCGTAGCGCTTCACGCTCCGCTCCACCTGTTGAGCGAGCTCGCGCGTGGGCGTGAGGATGAGACCGCGGACGGCGCCGTGCGTGGGCGGGTTGTCGGCGAAGTGCTGCAGCATGGGCAGCACGAACGCGGCGGTCTTCCCGGTGCCCGTCTGCGCGCAGCCGAGAACGTCGCGCCCCTCCAGCGCGGGCGGAATCGCCTGCTGCTGAATCGGCGTGGGCGTCTCGTAACCGCTGGCCCGGACGGCCGCGAGGAGCTCCTCGCGCAGCCCGAGATCGGCGAATGTCGTCTCGGCCGCCTCCGGGGCGGCCGTCGATGTCGATGAAGATGGCATGTCCGTCATGTATTCCGTTCGTCTCTCTCAGTTCGCCAACACTTCGCTGGCCGCCCACAGGCGGGCGGCCACGTCCTCGTCCTGCGCCTCCGACGACGGCTGCTTCGGCCGCCGGTCGTCGAAGTAACGTCCCGTCACCCCGGCCAGCTCGGGCTCGGCCGCGACGTACAACGGCGTGCGGGCTCCCTGCTCCGGCGTCCGCGTGAACGGCCGCGCCAGCCACTTCGGCACGATCCCGCGCAGCAGCAGCTTCGTCGCCACGGTGCCCGGGTGGACGGAGTTCACCGTCACGTCCGCGGCCGGCAGGCGCCGGGCCAGCTCGGCGGCGAACAGCACGTTGGCCAGCTTCGACTGGCAGTAGGCGCGCCAACCGCCATAGTTCCGCTCGAGCTGCAGGTCGTCGAACGCGATCGTCCCCCGGTAGTGAGCCGCCGACGCGACGACCACGACGCGCGCCGGCGCCGACCGCCTCAGGAGCCCGAGCAATCCACGGGTCAGCACGAACGGCGCCAGGTGATTCACGGCGAACGTCTCCTCGAACCCGTCCCCGGTCACCCGACGCCGCGCGTGAAACACGCCGGCGTTGCTGACCAGGACGTCGAGACGATCGGTCCGGCGCTCGACCTCGCCGACGAGCGCGCGGACGGACGACAGGCGGGACAGGTCTGCCAGGACCAGCTCGAGATCGGCCCCGGGGATTCGCTCGCGCAGTTCGTAGAGCGCGGCATCTCCTCGACCGCGGTGTCGGCACACCATCAGCACCCGGGCGCCCCGGGCGGCCAGGCCGGCGGTGATCTCCTTGCCGATCCCGGCGTTGGCGCCCGTCACCAGGCACGTCCTCCCTCGCATCACGCCGCTCAACCTACCACCCCGGCGACCGATCGGGCCACCCGGTCCCCGGCCACCCCCTCAGGGCAGGAGGTCGACCGTCTGGGTTCCCGTCGCCGTGGTGGGAAACGACATCGTCTGCATCGTGATGGTCCCCTCCGTCTTCAACTCCTGCTCGACGTGGAGCACCACGCCACGGCGCGGATCCCACACGTAGCGGGTCGTCGATTCCCCTTCGAAATCGACATCGACCTCGCTGGGCGCCCCGGCGGGGGTGCCGGTGGCCCGCTGCCGCAGATCGCCGCGCGAGACGATCACGCGAGCCTCTCCGCCCTGCCAGGCCGAGTCCGCCGCGAAGCTGGCGGAACCGCTGAACGTCGTCGTGCCGGTCATGCCTCCGCCCGGCGAACGCGTCCGTTCCAGCGGCCAGCTCTCCACGCTCGGATCGCCGTCCGGGGGCAAGGGGATCATGAGCAGGGCGAGAGTCTGGCCTGCCAGTGACGCCGGATCGGCGCCGGGGATGTCCACGTCTGGGGCCTCTTCGACCGTGACCTCGCCGTTGTCGTCGATCACGCCGCGAATCGGCGCGCCGACGAGCGCGGACAGATCGGGGGCCGCACCGGCACCGGTCACGTCGAGCGCCTCGAACGTGAGGTCGAACGGCAGCCCGGCCTCGGTCCGGGTACCGTACGAGACGGCGATCGTCGCCGACGTCTGCGTCTCGACCTTCTGCTCGCCGCCTGAAGGAATCTCGATGACGGTGCTCTGGCTGCCGTCGAACTGATAGCGCAGAGGCGCTTCCGTGGCTCGCAGCTCATAGATCGGCGCTTCGGCGGTCTGGCCACCTGCGCAGGCGGCGAGCGCGACGACGGCGGCCGCCGTGAATGAGGTCCTGTTCACTGGTCCCCCCGGGAGGAATGGCGTCGTTCGGTTGTCGGACGAAGATGCGGCAGGGATCATACGCACGGTGCCCCGGCCGGTCCACGACCGGTCGGGGCACTGGCGCCAGCGGCGGAGAGATTGCGCCGGGCTCGTCGGTGGGCCGCGATCAGTTACGGCGCAGGCGCACCGCGTCGATGAGGATTCCCTGCTCGTCTCCCCCGAGGTGTTCGAGCCGGATCTTCCCGGTGGTGGTGCTGCCGACGTTGAAGTCGAAGCTCATCAGGGCCAACGGCTCCTGCCAGTCGAGGATGATCCGCTCCGACATCACGGATCCGACCGACACGTCCAGCGTGTCACTCCCGGCCACCTGGTTGTTGCCGGCGATCAGGAATTCGAGCGTGTAGTCGCCGACCGCGAGATCGAAGGTCGTCTTGGTCTCCATGGTGCCCGCGTTCATGCACGAACCATCCATGTCGATATAGACGCCGTTGCCGGGCAGCGGATTCAACGAGCCCGGACCGTGCAGATCGACGCACCCCTCGACGACGTTCCAGTGCGCCCACGCGTCGTAATTGAGCTGCCCCACCCCGCCGTTCTCGGCATCGATGTCGTCGGTGAAGATCTGGGCGGCCGGTGGCACCTCAGGCAGCGTGGGGACCTCGCCACCACCGCCGCCGCTGCCGCTGCCGCCACCCGTTCCACCGCCACCCGTTCCACCGCCACCAGTACTCGGGCCGGTCGAGTCGCTGCCGCACGCGGCGAACGCGACCACGGCCATCAACAGCAGCAGGGTCTGAGCCGGCAATCTGACGAACTTCATGTTGCACCTCTCGTGTAGCTTCATTCGCAATCCCTCCGACGGGCACTCCTCGGGGGAGCAAGTCCGGTGCCGCATCGGGCGGATGGCGCTTTTTCCTGTCGTGGTATGGTAATTCGCGGATCTGATGCCGTCGTGCAGGAGACGGGGCGTTGCAGCCGTGCCACATGTCCGACGCCGGGCCGTCTGCCCGCCCCCGGACCGGGACAACGTAACGCTTCGGGCAGCCGTCACGCGATCTCATCCGACGGCGCGAGCCTTGCAACACTGTCGGCGTCGACGATTATGACAGATCGGCTCCCGGCACTCGAAACCGAATGGACGAAGCCATGACGCGCACACGACAGCTTCTAGCCGTGATCACCGCCGCCGCGCTGTTCGGCCCCGGCGCCCTCCCCGCGCAGCAGGTGCCCTCGTTGCTGCTGAGCGTGCGAGACGGCGGGGCCCCGGCCGCGGGTCTCGAGGTGGCCCTGTACCGCGGGGGCAACCGACGCGTGCTCGCGACGACCGGAGCGAGCGGACTGGCGGTGGTGGAATTCGCGCGAGTCCCGGTTCAGCCGGGAACCCGGCTCGCGGTGTTCACCGTAATCTGCGCCGACCATGGCGAAATCGGACTCACGCGGTCGGTCGGAGCTCCGCCCCCGGCGGACGACGCGTGTGCGCTCGACCACGTCGGATCCGCCGTCTGGGGCCGCACCGAACGCATCGACATCGCGCTCGATGGTGTGCCTCACATGGCGGGACACACCGCCCGGAGCGTGGCGCGTGTGCGGTCGGGGTGGCGTCTCCAGGCCGGCGGGTCGGTGGGGATCGTGACGGGTGACGAGCTGTCGAATACGAACACGGGCTTCGGGGGAGAGCTGCTGGGTGGCTACGACGCCACGGACGGCTGGGGACTCGGCGCGGGCGCCTCGTTCCACCGGCACGGTCTCGAGGGCGTCGACGAAAAGCTGTCACGTGTCTCGGTCATCGTCGAACCCCGATACACCGTGATCCGCCCCGACTGGAGCGCCCGGCCGTACTTCGCGGTCCGGGCCGCCCGCGAGTGGCTCGACGCCGATGACGGCGCGGGCCTGTCGACGGAGACCGGCTGGAGCTACGGCGCCGGCGCCGGGGTCGCCATTCCGGCACTCGGCCCTGTGGGCATCGACCTGCATGCGTACGCGGCGCGGCTGTCGGTGAGCGTCAAGGACGTCGAGAACAGCGGCCGCGGTGGCTGGCTGTTCACCGTCGGAGCCGGCCTCCGGTTCTGACCCGCGCGGGTCCGGGGCCCCCGGGGCGTGCGCCCCCGGGGGCACACCGGTCCGGGCTCACTCCGCCAGTGGCTGCTCGAGGGGTCCGCGTCCCGTCCCCATCCGTTCGACAGCCCAGCCGCGCTTCGCCGCGGCGTCGATCAGCACGGCCCGGTTCAGGGCCGGCGCCGCCTCGTACGTGTACATCCAGCGACGGGACGGCACGTAGAGGGCGAGGCCGCCCGGATGGTCCGGGAGGTCGACGGGCGCGACGAATGCCGAGTCCGGGCCTGACGCGATCCAGCGCCCGGCGGAAATGGTCTCATAGCCCGTGTCCCGTCGGCCCTGATTCCGCAGCATTTCCGCCACGTGCTCGGCGAGTCCCGGTCCCGTGTAGACGGGGATGCCGCGCTCGACGAGGGTCGCCACCCCCCCGTTACCGTTCGTCGTCGTCACGACGGCCCCCACGACATCTCCGTCGGCATGCTCGGCCAGCCAGTCGAGCGCGCGGGTGGTCGACAACGGCGCCTGGCCGGCTTCGAGGAGCAGCCAGCCGCCCCCGACCCGCACGGCCCCGATCGGCGCCCCGAAGGTCCGGAAGCTCACGAGGTCGCCCTCGACCCGCGCCGAATCGAGGGGCAGGTCGTGCATCGGCTTCGAGGCCGTCTCGCGAAACGCCGTCGCGAGGTCGCCGGAGATCGCGAAGGAGTCGGCGCTGAAGTCCGGGTTGAACGTGACGTCGCGAATCGAGGTCCGCTTGTAGAGCTGCCCGAGGCGTTCGACCGACCACTGGGTGGGCAGGCTGATTCCGTCGCGGGTCGTGCTCCATCCGGAGTACCACACCGTGACGTCCATCTCCCCCCACGGCACGAGACCGAAATCATTGGGCTGCGCGGCCCGGAATTCGACCATCGTCGGAAGTCCCGTCGAGCGTCGGATGCTGAGCGTCATGGCGAGGCCCCGCACCGTTCCCCGCACCCGTGCATGCTCCGCCCCGGCAATCGTCGAGTCGGGCAGGGCCGTCAGGTCGGCGGCATCCCGCAGGGCCAGGACGAGACGGTCCGGCGTGTACGCGAACAGCTCGTCCCGCTCGTCGACATAGGCCACGTTGAGGGGCTGGAACGCTTCGCCGAAGCTGCGGATCGCCGCGTCGCCGCGGACGACGTCGACGACGCTGCGCCCGGAGGTGCCGAACGACCGCGTGTTGCGCCACGCGTCGATCGTGTAGTCGCGGACGTCCGTGTGGGTCTCGTAGCCGATCCGTTGCGAGTGAGGCGGTCCCGCGTAGTTCAGTCCGTCCCACTGGGTGATCATGTCGTAGCGCACGCGTTCGATGCCGCGCAGCGTCTCGACGCCTCCCATGCGCTGGATCGCGCGATCGAGCATCTCCGTCGCCGGGACCGTCTCCGCCACCGCTTCGCTCGCGTCGCTCCGCCCGCAGGCGGACGGGGTCAGCATCACCGTCCCGACCATGGCCATCAGCGCCGACGCGACCGCGCCGCGCCCCCCTGCCCGTCCCCGTGTCCGCCACATATCCGCGTCTCCCGTTCAGCTCGTTCCACGCCCCGGACCTCTCGCCCCGGGCAACTGCAGCAACCTCTGCCGGTGGGAAGCCCGCGGAAGCGCGAAGCAGCCAACGGTGGCAGACGTGCAGGAAACGGTGCGGCACGGCGGCGCCCGGCGTCCTACCTTCCCCGGCATGAATCTCTTGCCCCGGCCGTACGAGTCGATCCGGCGCGAAGCGGGAGTGCCGCGGGCGCTCGTCGCGGCGGCGATCGCGGGAGTATGGCTGGTTCCGGGGTTGCTCGCGGGAGCCGAGACCTACGCGTTCTGGTGGATGGCGGGCGAGCCCACGCCTCCCTGGAGGGCCTTCGCAGCGCAGGCACCCGGCTGGCTCACCTTCGCCGTCCTCACGCCGTTCGTCCTCCGTCTCGGTGAGTGGCTGCCGCCGGACCGGGGACGGCGCCTGGTCCGGGTCGCCGCGCACGTCGGCATCGCCTTCGCGCTCGGTACGTTCTACGCGCTCGTCGCGGCGCTGTCGTGGACGACATTCATCGGCAGCGAGATGCCGTTTCGCAGGCTCGCGCTGTCCTGGTACCTGTCGGGTCTTCCCACGATGGTCCTGAGCTATTTCGCCATCCTCGGGGTCGGCCGCGCCCTCTACTGGTTCTGGCGACAGCGCCGGACCGAGCTCGAGGCAGCGCGCCTCGAGGCCCAGCTGTCCGAGGCCCGCCTCGCCGCACTCCGGATGCAGCTGAATCCGCATTTCTTCTTCAACGCGCTGAATACGGCCACGGTGCTGGTGCGCGACGGCGACCAGGACGCGGCGGAGGAGGTGATGGAGATCCTCGGCGACCTGCTGCGGGAGACGCTCCGCGAGGGACGCGGACACACGACGACGCTCACCGAGGAAATCGAATTCGTACGACGCTACCTGGCGATCGAGCGTGCGCGGTTCTCCGACCGACTCCTCGTGGATGTCCACGTTCCGGCAGAGCTGGCCGACTGCGAGATTCCCGCCTTCCTGCTCCAGCCGCTGGTGGAGAACGCCGTGCGCCACGGGATCAGCCGCCGGCCCGGGGCCGGGCGGATCCGGGTGTCCGCCACGCGTGTCGAAGGCGACCTGGTGCTCCGCGTGGAAGACGACGGACCGGGTCCTCGAGCGGAGGACGGTCCCGGAGGATCTGGATCGGACGAATCGGCCGGCGCGTCGGTCGGCCTGGCGAACACTCGCGCCCGCCTGTCGGTCATGTACGACGACCGCGCGAGCTGCACGCTTCGCCGCGGGCCCGAGGGCGGCGCCATCGTCGAGGTGCGTCTACCCGCGATTGCCGGGCAGGAAGCTGCGCGTGCCTGAGATCCGCGCGGTCATCGTCGACGATGAGCCGCCGGCCCGGCGCGGCGTGCACCAGCTTCTCGAGCCGTTCGGGGACGTGCGGGTCGTGGGCGAGGCGGGCGACGGCGGCGAGGCGGTCGCCGTGATCCGGGCGACCGAGCCCGACCTCGTATTCCTCGACATCCAGATGCCGGGACTCGACGGGTTCGGGGTGCTGCGACGGCTCCTGCAGCAGCCCAATCGGGCGATCGTCTTCCTCACCGCGCACGACAGGTACGCGGTGCGGGCGTTCGAGGTCGACGCCGTCGACTACCTGATGAAGCCGGTGAGTCGTGCTCGATTCGGCGCCTGCCTGGCACGCGTGCGAGAGTGGCTCGAACGCCGGCCGGCGGATCCGGCGGACGGCGATTCCGGCCCCGCCCCGGCAACGGGCGGTATCCTGGCCCGCACGCCACGCGGTGAACGCCTCGTGCGTCCCGACGAGATCGACTGGATCGAGGCGGCGGACTACTACGCCGCCGTGCACGCCGGCGCTCAGCGTCTGCTGGTTCGCGAGTCGCTGACGTCGCTCGAGCAACGGCTGCCTGATCGACAGTTTCTGCGGGTGCACCGCTCCGCCCTCGTGAACCTGTCGCGCGTGCGGCGGTTCGACGCCTCGGGTGCCGGCGGCGGCTGTCTCGTGCTGCGTGACGGCACCGAGGTGCGGGTGAGCCGCCGGCAGCGCGCCGAGGTGCGGCGACGGCTGGCGGATCTCGCCGGCTGAAGAGGCATCCTTCGAACCTCTC